>WGAD01000208.1 GCA_015489255.1 Anaerolineales bacterium
ATGCTGGGGTCGAACCGTCCCCACCAGACCGGGGTGTACACCCGCCCCGCGCCGAAAGCGCGGCGGGCGCTGTCGTCGAAATCTTTGTCTAGCAGCGTCCATTCTGCGTATTCGCCGAACTTGTCGGCTTTCATCTCCGGTGTTTGGGCCTGTTTGACGTGTTGCCAGGCGCGCTCGGTGATGGTGCGGTAATAGCGGATGGTTTCTCGCCGGCTGAAGCCGCGCATCTTTTCCTGGACGACTCGGATCTGCCGGGTGATCAGCGATTGCAGGAGGCGGGTGCGTTCGTTGGGGTCGGTCTCTTGCATGGCCTCGAGGAAGTCTTTTTCGTAGGAGCGCAGCCCTTGGGGCAAGGGGTCGGCGACTTTCAGGCGCAGCGGGTCGCGCTGGATGACTTCGGCGGCCTCTTTTTTGATGACGGAGAAAAGGATCATGGTCAGCACCTTGTCCAGCGGTTCACCCATGAGCAGGGCGGCTTCGACAGCGGTCAACCCGCGCTTAATTCCATGGCCTTCGATGCCGATCTTGGGCGGGACGTATTCCAACCGGCGGCGTTCTTGCTGGCGCACGGCCAAGACAGCCGAAAAAACGATGAAACCCAGGCTGCCGCAGACTGTTATCAGGGCAGCGAAGGTGGTCGGGTCTATGCCCAAGCGTTGCCAGACAGAGGGCGTTTGGATGGCTTCGGCGGGGACGTAGCGGGCCGGGAAGGAGGCGCCGAACTTGTATTGCGTGTAACCGTTAGCCTGGTCGCTGGACCAGGTGTACGTAATGCGCTGGTTGCTGTCGTAGCCGATCGCGGGCGTTTCTGCGCCGGGCCAATTGGTCGAGGGCAAGTGGTAACGCGGTTCATCGGGTTGGACGCCGGCGGGCAGGTGATAGACGACGGTCAGCGCGGTGTTGCCGTGGACGTATTCTTTGCCGAACCAGGTTGGGGAGAAAACGGCGCTGGCATAGGCCTCGTCCGTGCTGTCGGTGTATAGCACGCGGGTAACGTCCGTTACCCGCAGGGTAACCACGCCGCGTTGGCCGGGCTGGATGGCGTTGTCGCCGAGGACGACCGCCAGCCCGTAGCCATCGCCTGCGTATTCCGATTCGGAAACGGGGACGCTTTTGCCGTTGACGGTTGCCTGGGCGTTGTCTTCAAAAAACCAATCGGTTGGCATTCCGACGTCAACATAGTCGATAGGGTGTCCGCTGGGGTCGTTGACGAAAACGAAGGTGTAACTGATCGTCAGCGAGCCATCGTTTTGCCAGTACAGGTGGACGGTTTCTTCTGGCAGCGCAAAGGAGTAATTGGCCTGCGCCGAGGCCACGGTCAGCGGCAGTAGGAGAAACAAAAGGGCAATCAGATGCAGCCAGGGACGCTTTTTCATGAGGGGCCTCACCACTTGGGTTCTTCGGTCAGCTGATAGACGGCGCCGCAGTAAGGGCATTCTACCAGGGGGGCGCCAGCGCTCATTTTGATGTTGTCCATGCTGAGCGCGCCACCGCATTGCCGGCAACTGAATTGATCCAGGTCAACGTTGGCGGGCAGATCGATTTTTAAGGTAAGGTTTTGTTCCGCCGCTTGTTTTTGCTGGCGGATGCTGACGATGACCAAGGCGACGGCGCCGGCATCCATCAACAGGCCAATGGCCAGAAAGGTCGCACCCAGAGGGAGAGATGCGCTGCCGTCCGGCGCAGGGGCAAACGAACCGATGACGTTCAGCGCGCCGTACACGATCAGACATAACGACAGGACGAAGAGAACGGTTGCGGCAACGTAGGCAAATCCTCGTGACATGCGAGCCTCCAAAAGAGAATGAGCAACGACAATCATAGTGTAGCAGATTGCGGCCAGAAGGACAAATGCCCCGCACGTAAGGCCCGAACAGAGGCTTCTCACGGCGAAAACCGTTGGCAGCCAGCGGGTTTGTGAGATAATAAGGCAACAGACGTTTTTCGGGAGAGGAGACCATGATTTCTGACGCATACAAACGCTGGGAAGAGGAAGTGCTGCGTCCCACCTTGAGCCGTTTCCCGGAGCGCAAGGAACGCTTTGCCACCCCTTCCGGCATCCCCTTGCCGCGGTTTATCGTGCCCAACGACGCCGATCGGACCTATTTGCACAAAAACGGCTTCCCGGGCGCCTTCCCGTTTACCCGGGGCGTACAACCGACGATGTACCGCGGGCGTTTTTGGACGATGCGGCAATACGCCGGTTATGCCACGGCGGAAGAATCCAACGCTCGTTACCGTTATCTGCTGGCGCAAGGGCAAACCGGCCTTTCCGTTGCCTTCGATTTGCCTACGCAGATCGGCTATGACGCCGATGACCCCATGGCAGCCGGAGAGGTGGGCAAGGTGGGGGTGTCTATCTCTTCGCTGGACGACATGCGGACGCTCTTCCGCGACATCCCGCTGGAAAAAGTCTCTACTTCTATGACCATCAACGCGCCGGCGGGCGTCTTGCTGGCGATGTATATCGCAGTGGCCAAAGAACAAGGGGCCGAGATCCGCAAATTACGCGGCACCATCCAGAACGACATCCTGAAGGAGTACCTGGCGCGCGGAACGTACATCTTCCCGCCGGCCCCGTCCATGCGGTTGATCACGGATATTTTCAAGTTCGCGGCGGCGGAGATCCCGCGCTGGAACACCATCTCTATCAGCGGTTATCACATTCGTGAGGCCGGTTCCACCGCTGTGCAAGAATTGGCTTTCACCCTGGCCGATGCCATTGCCTATGTGCAGGCGGCTGTGGATGCCGGGCTGGACGTGGACAGCTTCGCACCCCAGCTTTCTTTCTTCTTCAATGCCCACAATAACCTCTTCGAAGAGATCGCCAAATTCCGCGCAGCGCGCCGCATGTGGGCGCGGATCATGCGCGATCGGTTTGGCGCCCGCAATCCCAAGTCGTGGAAGTTGCGCTTCCACACCCAGACGGGAGGCTCAACCCTGACCGCCCAACAACCCGAAAACAACATCGTCCGCGTAACATTGCAAGCGCTGGCCGCGGTTTTGGGTGGCACGCAATCTTTGCACACCAATAGCATGGACGAGGCCCTCTGGCTGCCGACGGAAAAATCCGTCCGTGTGGCTTTGCGCACCCAGCAAATTCTGGCGTATGAATCCGGCGTGGCGGACAGCGTCGATCCGTTGGCCGGTTCTTACCTCGTTGAATATCTGACGGACGAAATGGAAGCGCGCGCCCAGGATTACCTCGATCGCATTGACCGCATAGGAGGCGCGTTGCAGGCCATCGAAAACGGTTTTATGCAGAGCGAAATTCAAGACGCCGCTTACCAGACGCAAAAAGCCATTGAACGCGGCGAACAGATTGTAGTCGGCGTCAATCGCTTCCAGGTAGAAGAAGAACCCGACCTGGAGCGCCTAAGCGTTGACCCGGCCATCGAAGAGAATCAGCGCGCCCGGTTGGCTGCCTTGCGCGCCCGCCGCAACGAAAGCCGGGTGGCTGAACTGCGGGCGCATCTGGCGCAGGCCGCGCGCGGCGATGAGAACCTGATGCCCCTGTTCATCACCTGCGTGGAAAACGACCTCACCTTGGGCGAGATTTGTCACACCTTGCGCGATGTCTGGGGTGAATACCGACCGGAGATCTGGTGATTCATGAAAATTCGCTTCCGTGCACAATACGACCGCAAAACCTTTTTTAAAGGGGTACGTCTGGCCAATGCTCCCCGAAGAGGCGGGCGTATTACCTTCTGGTTGTCACTGGGCGCGTTCTTCGGGCTGGGGGGCGCAGCGATCCGCAGCTGGATGCTGGAACCCGGGATGACTTCTGTGGGCGTGTACCTCTTGTTGATGCTCATTCTGTTGGCCTTCATCGGTCAATATGTGCTGACCCCCTGGCTGGCCGCGAGAAAATTGTGGGCCAATCCACGCGTGCAGCGTCCTTTTGAAGGGTGGGCAGATGCCCGCGGGTTGACTTATACCCTGCCAGAAGGCCAGCGCACGTTTTCCTGGAGCGATTTCATTCGCTTGCGGCAGGCGCCGGGGATGCTGGCCCTGGTCACCCGGCAGGGACTGATGTTGTTGTTCACCCCGCAATTTTTCAGCAGCCAGGCGCGTTGGGATGCCTTTCTCCGGCTGGTGCGCGGCAAAGTTGTTTCTGTTCAGTAGGAGAGCAAACATGCCTGTTGTCAAAAAAGTTCATCACGTTGCCCTGGTTGTGGCCGACCTGGAAGCCGCCCTGACGTTCTGGCGCGATGCCCTGGGGATACAGGTTGCCGAGCGGCGCGAAGTGCCAGCCGAGGCCGCCGAGATCGCCTTTTTGCCGCTGGGAGAAAGTGAACTGGAACTTGTGCGTCCCACGGCGCAGGATACCGGCCTGGCGCGTTTCCTGCAGAAGCGCGGCGAAGGGATGCACCACCTCTGCCTGGAAGTGGACGATCTGGACGGGATGCTGCAACAACTGCGCCAGCGAGGGGTGGAACTGATCAACGAAACGCCGCGCAGCGGCGCGGACGGGAAGCGTTACGCCTTCATCCACCCCCGCAGCGCCGGCGGCGTGCTGGTTGAACTCTACGAAGTACCGTGAACCTGCTGGCAGAAATCCGGGAAACGGCGCAAAAACGCTGCGGCTTGCACCCCGAGGAGGGGCCTTTGTTGCTGGGCGTCTCTGGCGGGTTGGATAGCGTCGTGTTGCTGGAAATTTTGCACCGTCTCGGCTACCGGTTGATCGTCGCCCATTTCAACCACGGCTTGCGGCCCGAGGCCGCCGCCGACGCGCGTTTCGTCGCCGGGCTGGCCTCGCAGCGCGGCTTGCCCTTCGTCGGCGGGCAGGGACCGGTGCGCGCGCAAGCCCTGGCGTCCGGGCGTTCGCTGGAAGAGGTCGGTCGGGAATTGCGGTATCGTTTTCTGTTTGCCCAGGCGCGAAAACACAAGGCGGCGGCGGTTGTGGTAGCCCATCAGGCCGAAGACCAGGCGGAAACCATCCTGCTGCATCTGGTGCGCGGCAGCGGTTTGCGGGGGCTTTCGGGTATGAGCTGGCACACCTGCCCCTCTCCCTGGGACGAGCGCATCCCTCTGGTGCGCCCTTTGCTGGGCGTGCGGCGGTCGGCGCTGCGAGCCTGGGCGCGAGAGGCGGGGCTGTCGTGGCGCGAAGACGCCAGCAACGCCGACTTGCGCTTTACCCGCAACCGCCTGCGGCACGAAGCCTTGCCGATGTTGGAAACCTTCAACCCGCGCCTGGTGGAAGCGCTGGGGCGGATGGCGGAATCTGTGCGGGCTGATGAAGCCTGGCTGCAAACACTGACGGAAGAGGCCCTGGCCCGTTTCCCGGCGACCCGCAGCCGGGAGGGCATAGCGGTTCCGCTGTCATCGTTGCGCGGGCAGCCGGTTGCCTTACAGCGGCGGTTGTGGCGCGCCTGGCTGCAAGACTTGCAAGGAGACACTCCTTCCTGGGAGACGGTGGAAACCCTGCGCAGCCTGATGGAGGCCGGCGGCGTGCGCGAGCTGGCGGGCGGCTGGCGGGCCTGGCGCGAATCTGGGCAGATTGTCCTGGCGCGCCAGCCGCCGCCGTTGGACGGGCCGCAACTGCCCCTTGGCGCCGCTGC
>WGAD01000209.1 GCA_015489255.1 Anaerolineales bacterium
AGGCCGCACGGCCCAGCGCCCCACGCCCTGCGGCCTACCGGCCTTGGGCTGAGGGCGCAGGCCGCCGTGCCAGGCGCGGGGCAGCCGAATGGCTGCCGGGGGGCGACCAAAAGGCCGCCTGGGTCTTGACAACTGGCACATTTGGGCGGTATCATTGAGGTGTGGAATGGTGTGGAATAAAAGCAAGCAGGAGGCGACCGATGGTCAAAGTGCAATTTGTACTCCCTGAAGACCTGCACCGGCGGGTGCGGAAAGCGGCGCAAGTACACGGCGTGAGCATGTCCCGCTTTGTCCGTGAAGCGTTAGAGCGTGCGCTGGCAGAAGAAGCCGCGGAGCGCAAAGCGCGGCGGCAGCGGGTGTTGGCGGAATTGCGCGAAATTAGCCAACGTCTGGCCGAGAAAGCGCCCGGGCTGGTACATACTCCCGAAGACTTGAACGCCATGCGAGAGGAGCGGATGGATGAACTCATGTCAAACCTGCGTCATTGACGCCAACGTGGGCGTATGGTCGGCGGTACAGGGCCCCGGTCTTTCCCCTGAAACTGTACAGACATGGCTTGGCGGGCTGGACAAAATCGCTGTGCCTGGGCTGTGGGTGTACGAAGTGACGTCGGCCTTGTATCGCCACAGGCTGCATGGATGGCCGCCGGAAGAGATTGACCGCGCCCTGACGCGAGTTTTGGAAATACCCGATGAAGTGGTCTATCCTGACCGCCTTCTGGTTGCATCCGCTTACGAATGGGCTATGCGCCTGAAGCAGGGGGCGGCTTACGACGCCTTCTACCTGGCTTTGGCCGAGCGGTTAGGGTGCGAGTTCTGGACAGGAGACAAACGGCTATACAACCGTGCCCGGCAAATCGGGGCGGATTTCGTGAGGACGTTGGGAGAATGACGCAAGAAATGGCTTGGCTTTTTGGTGTCGCCCTTTTTTGCTTGCTGCTTGTGGCGTGGTAACTTGGGCTGCCGGGGGGCGGCCAAAAGGCCGCCTGGGCCTTGACGACCCTCGCTGTTTTTCGGTATAATGGTGGTGTGTAATATAGGTGTGTAGCAGCACGAAAGGAGGCGACCATGCCCTACCAACGGGTACAAATTCTGCTGACCGCTGAGCAATATCGCACCCTGAAGCGTCAGGCGCGCAGGCGAGGCGCTACGATGTCTGCGCTGGTGCGCGAAATGGTGGCGCGAGGGTTGGCGGTGGAGGAAGACTGGATCGAGCGGACGCGTCGCGTGACGCGAGAAATGCTGGAAGCCCGGGGCGGCAAGCCGATGGGCGTGGACGCGGTCGAACTTGTCCGCCAAATGCGAGAGGAGCGCGCTGATGCCATTGAGCCGTTTACCGATGCCGGTCGTTCTTGACGCCAATCTTGCGCTGTATGCGCTGAACTCCTCTGCGCCGCAGCAAGAGGCGGTGCTGGCGCTTTTCGCCCGATGGCGGGAGGAGGGCCGCGCCCTGATTGCCCCTTCGTTGTGGCGTTTGGAAGTCGCTTCGGGTTTGCGGAAGAATGCCTCGTTGGGCTTTTTGAGCGGTCCCGAAGCGGAAGCGCTGCTGGATCTGTTCCTGGCCTGGGAAGTGCGGGTGTACCCGCCTGATACTGACCTGGTTTGGCGAGCGTTCGAGTGGGCGGAACGAATAGGGGAGCGAGTGGTCTACGACAGCGTCTATCTGGCGTTGGCGGAGAAAACGGGAGGCGAGTTCTGGACCGCAGACGCCCGTTTTGCCCGTCGCGCCCGGAAAGCAGGTGTGGCGTTTGTGAAACTGTTGGAGACGACACGATGAAAAATCACGGCCTTGACAAGTTTGTGTTGCCGCGCGACAATATACACAACCTTGTGTAACAAGAGAGGCGAACCCATGAGCGTGACCCGAATGCAAATCCTGTTGACCGAAGAGCAGGCAGCCGAACTGCGTCGGTTGGCAAAAGCGCGGCGAGCGAGCATATCCCAATTAGTGCGGGAAATGGTTGAGCGCGGCCTGCGCGACGAGCGGGCGCGACTGTTGGAGCAACAGCAGCGGGCGTTGGAGGGCTTACGGAGAGCGCGGCAGGAACTGGAAGCCGCGGGAGCAACGCCGGTGACCGGCGACGAAGTCGTTGAACTCATCCGCCGGATGCGGGAGGAGCGCACCGATGAAATCGTCCGAAACGCCCTCGGTCGTGATTGACGCCAACATCGTGGTCTATGCTGTGTGGCAGGGCGAGCACACGGCTGCCGCGGACGCCTTGCTGAGCCGCTTGCAAGCGGAAGGCAAGATCATCCATGTGCCCGAACTATGGCGCGCGGAAGTGGTTTCGGCGCTTCACACTATTGGCGCCTCCCATCGTGCTGATGTGGAGCGTGTGAAAGCAGCGGTGCAGGCGGCCTTGGGTATAGGC
>WGAD01000210.1 GCA_015489255.1 Anaerolineales bacterium
AATTATGCGCGCGCCACAAAACGGCAATGCCCCACCCCACCAACCCGGAAGCCAGGATGTGGATGAACGGCGTCATGGCGCGAAACAGGACACCGCCCGCCCAAGCAGCGCCGACCAGAGCCGAACTGGCCATCACGTTTTCGTACCAGGCGAAGATCGCCCCGCTGGCCGCGCCGAGAACGAACCCCTGCCGGGAAGAACGAAGTCGGTGGCCCAACATCCACAAAGGCAACGGCTTCAGAAGTTCCTCCACCAAAGGGACGAGCAGGGAAAAGTAGGCCATCGTCAGCCAGGCAATCTCAGGCGAACCCTGCAACAGTTCGCCGATGTAGGGCAAAAAATGCTCACTGGCGGCGCTGTCAAGCCAGGCGAGGTTGAACTGAAGCGAGAACGAGGGGTTCCAGGCCAGCCACAGGAAGATCAAGAGAAAGAGGAACAACATCTCAAAGGCCATGCTCAAAAGGGGCGCGAACATCGCATCCACCGCCAGCACCCCCCAAAAGCGCAACGGCGAACCGAGCTCCAATCCGTCCACCGCCCACAAAAAAGCCAAGAGCACCGGCAAGAACACCGCCGGCACGTGCACCAGGCTGTTAAGCGGCAGCCAGACAGCCTCGCCACGCGAGGCCAGGTAACCCAACCCCATGCTGACCACCCAACCAACCGCCAGCGCGGCATACACCCGGGAGGGCACGCGCAAGCGCAGCGGCGCGACGCCGGTTTCCCCCTGCAACCGGCGCACGGCAAACCAGGCTGCCAGCCCCAAAACCAGCGGCAGGCTGAGCGACCCCAGCCCCAGCGCCAGCAGAGAAGAAAACATCCACATATCGCCACTCAGGCTGATGAACAGCATACCCGGGATCCCGGCCAGGAAGAGGGCCATGCCACTCAACGAGAGCAGCAGCACCCCCCACACTTCCCAGCGACGAACCGGCATCTCCACCTTAACGCTCCTCGATGCGGATGCCCAACAATTTATCGCCCGGCATCAACCACTGCCCGGGCTGCGGATCGCGCGGCCTTAGCTGCTCCAGCACCTCCATCCCGCTGATGACCTGCCCAAAAATGGTATAGCGTCCGTTCAGGTGCTCCGCCGGCCCGTAGGTGATGAAAAACTGCGAACCGTTGGTGTTCGGCCCGGCGTTGGCCATGCCAACCACCCCGGCCCGGTCGAAGCGGAGATCCGGGGAAATCTCATCCAGAATGAAGTACCCTGGGCCGCCCAACCCGGTTCCACTGGGGTCGCCAGTCTGGGCGATGAATCCCTCGAGCACGCGGTGGAAGGTGATGTCATCGTACCAGCCTTGCTGCGCCAGGAACACGAAGTTGTTCACCGTGTACGGCGCCTTGTCTGGGAACAGCTGGATCACCACCTCGCCTTTTTCCGTCTGCAAGGTGGCAATGTATTCCCGCTCGGGGTCGATCACCCAGGGGGGGCAGGTATTGAACTGGCGGTCGCCCAACAAGATCAAGCGAATACTGCTGTCCAGCGAGGCATAATCGTAAACGCCCTGGTAAATCTGCCCGTTGATGAGCAAAATCGGGGTGCCCGGAAACTGGACTTCCATCGTGTATCCCAGGATTTCAGCCAGCCGCTTCTCCACTTCTGCGCCCTGCAAGTCAGCGGCAAATTGTTCGGCGTCCAGGCCGATCTGGGGTGCCTGGGACATCAACCAATCGTGGAAAGCCGCCGGTTCCAGGTCGCGCCAGGTCTCTTGCTCTCCCAGCAGGAGGGCATACATTTCCCAAAAGCGCCCCTGCAAATCTGCCGCTTCGGCGGCCTGGGCTGCCAGGGTGGCCTTGTCGTGCAGTTGCACCTGCGGATAGGCGCGGAAAACCACCCGCAGTTTGTCGGGAAAGGCCTGGCGCAACCGCTCCAGAATAGGCTTCAGAGCCGCTTCGCCGCCGCCCTGGTAGTCGCCATATACGGTGAGGGTCACCGCCGCGGCCTCCGGCCCCTGGCTGTGATCCGCCGCCGTCACCTGCGGAAAGAGCGAAGGCTCATCGGGGGCTGGGGTAGGCGGAGCGGGCAGCGCCCGGCAAGATTCGCCAAAAGTCGGCGTCGGCGTCAGCGGCAAGATCAGGGTCGGCACAGCCGTCGGCGAAACAACCGGCCCAGGGGTTGAGGGGCTGCATCCCGCCAGCAGGAGCAAAAAGACCGGTAACAACAGCCAGCGTTTCATCGGGCGTTCCTCCATCGTCAGTAGGGTTTTCCAACAAAGATTGCAATTCGGCAAAAGAATGCAAGCGGCTTATCGCACGGACGAAAGCGCCCAGAGAGGGGCTTCTTTCGCGCAGCGTGCGCACCGCCGGGCCAACCGGATCGGCCCCGGCAGCGCCGCCAGGGGCAGCGGCATAGGCGCCGTAAAAGGCAAAATAAGCCTGGTTGAGCTTGCGCAGACGCAAGCCCATCAGCCAGAAAAACTGGCGGCGCACTTCCATATAGGTTTCCGCCGCCTCCACCTCGCCAGCGTCCAGAAGGGCATCTACCCGCACCCGCGTGCGATGAAGTTCCTCCCGCGCATCGAAGACCGGGCGCGGCCAGTCGCGGGGGTCGGGGTGTTCTTGCAGCCAGGCCACGCTTTCCTCTCCATGTTGCGCCAGGGGCACACGCTCCGGGTAAAACTGACGCAGCACCGCGACGCCGATCTCCTCGCCGGCGATCGAAGCCGTCGTTTCGTTCATGGTGCGCAGGGCAGGCGTTCGATCGTAGCGCAGCCCGAGGGGATGCCAGTTGAGGTAGTTATGCGTCCACTCGTGGGCAAAGGTCTGCACCGTCCAAGACAGGCTGGCCGTGCGCTGCACCATGGTGGGGTATGTGCCCACGCCGCCAACCGGAACGACAAGGGAAGAGACGCCCAGATCGGCATCCACGCGGGCTTCCAGGCGCTCGAAATCGTCAGCGGTCAAATCTGGGCGCAGCATGAAGGCGGCCACCTGCTCGATGCGGTCGCGCGGGGAGATCACCAGGTCGTAGGGCAAGGGGGTGATGTGCGCCAGAACGGGAGGCAGCGGCTGGCCGAGGAAAGTCAGGCCTTCTTGCGCGAGGACGGCGGCGATCTGCGCCTCCAGGACGGATTCGGCCAGGATCTGCACCCGGGCCTGGTCGCGGCGCAAGGCATCCAGACGGGCGCGCAGCAGCGCGCCGTCCGCTTGCGGGTCGGTCACGCGCGGGTCACTGTAGAGGTCGTTCAGCGCGGCCTCCGTCCGCAGCGCGTCCTCCGTCAGGCGAAAGTAATCGTCTACCGCCTGCTTGCGCGCCACCCGCGAGAGGTAGCCGGGCAGCCCCATGCTGGCTTGCTGTGCCTTAAACCATAACGCCCGCACCGTCCAGATATTGAAATCGAAGGTCAGGCCGTCCACATACATGGCCGCCCGGGCGCGCAAATCGGGCAAACGGGGGACACTGGTAGAAAGCAGGAGCGCCACCACCCCCAACAGGATGGCGCGCTCCAGCCAGGCTTGCCAACGAGAAAACATACCCGGCATTATACCAACACACGGGCGCAAAGGGTGATGTTTTTTGCAAATGAAAAGGGCCGTCCAGAGGGACGGCCTCGGGGTCATTCGCCCCGCACGATGGGAGTGACCTCGTTTTCCAGGGTTTCCGGGTCTAACATGCCGATGTGGATCTTTTGTACCCGGCCATCCGGTCCGACGATGATCGAGGTGGGGAAGCTCTGGACGCCATACCCGCTGATGGCGCAGGCGGTTTCATCCAGCAAAACGGGAAAGGGCAGGCGGTAATCGTAAGCGAACTGCCGCACCTGGCTCAGGCCTTCCTGGGCGTTGATCGCCAAGATGACGAAGCCCTCGTCCTGGTGCGCCTCGTAATAGGCTTTGAGGGCCGGCATTTCGGCGCGGCAGGGCGGGCACCAGGTGGCCCAGAAGTTGATCAACACCGTCTGGCCTTCGTAATCGCTCAGGTGAACGGTGTTGCCCTCGATGTCTTTCAAGGTGAAGTCGGAGGCGGGTTCGCCCATCTGCGCCATGGCCGAAACGCCACAAGAGCTGCCAGTCCGGGCCATGAAGACCAACGCCGTCAGGATGAGCAGCAGGCCGCCGCCCCACATCCACATGGCTTGCTGCTGGCGTTTACGACGGGCCTGGGCGCGCTGGCGCCGAACCTGTTTGCGAGAGGACTGTTTTTTCTTTGCCACGGAACGCTCCTCGGGAAAAAGTCTCGTCTTTTAGATGAGAGCGTCCCGAAAAAGTGACATCAGGGCGTCGGGTCGGCCTCCAACCCTTGCTCGGCCAACAATTTGCGCCCAGCCGGGTTTTCCACCGGCTCGATGCGGCGGGCAAAAATGATGAAGCCCGTATGCGCCACCATGCGATCGACCGGACGGATGCGATGCGGGACGGGTTTGTAATAACGCAACAAAAGCTCGGTCATTTCGATGAAGGCAAAATGGCGCTCGCGCAGCGCGCGCAAAAGTTTTTCCACCTGGTTGAACGTGGGCACCAATGCGCTGAAAAAGCCGCCCGGCTTGAGCGCCGCCCGCACCTGGGCAATGTACTCCCAGGGCGTGGGCACGTCGAGGAAAAAGGCATCCACGCCGCTTTCGCGGAAGCCGTCGGCGATATCGGCCAGGTGAAAGGTGACCCGATCGGCCAGCCCCAGGCGTTCCAGGTTGTTCTGCGCCATGCGTTGCATCTGCGGGCGGCGTTCGTAGGAAAACACCCGCCCCTGCGGACCGACCGCCCAGGCCAGGGCAGCGGTCATCGCCCCCGAGCCGGTGCCGGCCTCCATCACCCGATAGCCGGGGCCGATGCCCATGGTCATCAGGATGAAACCGATGTCTTTGGGGTACAAGATTTGCGTGTTGCGGCGCAAATTGAGCAGCAGATCGGCCAGCGAGGGCTGCAAGACGAAGAAAGGGCTGCCGTTGTGGCTGAAGACCTGCGTCCCCCAGCGCAAGCCGATGATGTCATCGTGCTGCAACACGCCGCGGTGGGTTTGAAATTCCTCACCCGGCCGCACGGTAATCAAAAAATACTTGTGACGCAGCCCCACCAGCTGCACCAGGTCGCCCGGCTGAACGGTCTCTTTACCAGCGTTCCAGGTCATGCGCTCTCCTGAATGTACATAAAGGAATGGGTATGCGCGTTATCTTACCACAGGGAGGGCGTGCCGCTGCGGCGCGGCCAAAATTACATTGACATCCATCCCAAAACCTGATACACTTTGCCTGCAAGTGTCACCAGTTGCTGAGGATACCTGGCCGGAGCAGTGACCTGCTCCGGCTCTTTTTTCAGCGGCGGACACACGAAAATTTTCTGTTTTTTCAAGGAGTACGCAACAATGAACGAACGTGTAATCGGCACCGTGAAGTGGTTCAACGCGACCAAGGGCTACGGCTTCATCTCCCGCGAAGACGGCCCGGATGTGTTCGTCCACTTCAGCGCGATCCAGATGGACGGCTACCGCACCCTCGAAGAGGGCCAGCGCGTGGAGTTCTCCATCGAACAGGGTCCCAAAGGCCTTCAGGCCGCCGATGTCCGCCCGCTGTAAGCCGCACGGACGCAACATCCAGGCGCCCCGCTCAAAGCGGGGCGTTTTGCTTTCCATTGGTCGCCAGGCCGCCTACTCCTGAGGCGGAGCAATGAACCCGCCGCCCAACACCCGATCGCCCTGGTAAAAGACTGCCGCCTGCCCGGGCGTAATGTCGCGCAACGGTTGGTCGAAGCGGACTTCTGCTTCGCGCGAGCCGCACGGGATCACCAGGGCTGCTGCTGGCCGCGCCTTGTAACGGATTTTGACCTCGGCGCGCAGCGGCGCGCCAGGGGGAGAGCCATCCAGCCAGTTGACCCGTACCGCCCGCAAGCGATCGCTGCCCAACGCTTCCCGCTCGCCGACGATGAGCGCATTCCGCCGGACGTCTTTTTCCAATACATACAGCGGCTGCGGCCAGGCGATGCCCAGCCCTTTGCGCTGCCCGATGGTATAGGCCGCCAGACCGCGATGTTCACCCAGTTTTCGCCCGTCGCGCAGCAAGATGGGGCCAGGTCGCAGGGTCTGCGGTGCATAACGCCGCAGGAAGTCGCGGTAGTCACCGCCGGAAAGAAAACACAAATCCTGGCTGTCTGCCTGAAACGCCGTCGGGAAGCGGTATTTTCGCGCCAGGGCGCGGATCTTCTGCTTGGTGTAGCCGCCCACAGGAAAGAGCGCGTGCTGCAAGTTTTCCTGGGTGAGGACGTGCAACACATACGACTGGTCTTTGGCCGGATCCACCCCGCGCCACAGTTCCACCCGTCCATCCTCCCGCTGCACGCGGCGCACATAGTGGCCGGTCGCCAGGTAATCTGCCCCGCGGGCGCGCGCTTCCTGCCACAAAAGCCCCCAGCGGATCTGACGGTTGCACACCAGGCAGGGGTTGGGCGTTTCCCCGGCGGCCAGCGCATCGAGGAAATAGCCCACCACCACCTCGCGGAAAGGCTCAGCCACGTCGAGCACTTCAAAAGGGATGTGCAGCTGCCGGGCCACATGCGCCGCCAGTTGCATAGCGTCCGGCGTACAGCAGGCATTGCTGCCTTCCATCCCCGGCTGCGACCATAAGCGCAGCATCATGCCGAACACCTCATGCCCGGCTTCCTTCAACAAAGCGGCGGCAACCGAGGAATCTACGCCGCCAGAAAGAGCGATGACCACGCGCGCCATATCTTCTCCTTGAGGGTCTGTCCGCAGGCAGCCGGTCGTGTCGAGTCGCGCACTTTCTTTTTGACTACACGAAAACAGCAGCGCCTTGCTTTAAATTTTACCATTGCATCCTGGCACTGCTGGCTGATGCCCTGCTCAGCCAGCGGACGCCCCCTAACGCGAAATTCATTTCGCGCCCTTGCTCACGCTGGTTGAGTGACGCCGAAGGCATCGTACCGAAACCAGCGGTTTGACCCGCGCCGATGGCTTTGGTACGGGCCGGCGCCCTACTCAGCCAACGAAAACCCCGCAGGG
>WGAD01000211.1 GCA_015489255.1 Anaerolineales bacterium
ATCAGCACGCTTTTCACCCCTCGTCCTCCAGTTCGGCCAACAAGGCCTGCCAGTCTTCCTCGGGCATCTCAACGCTGTGCGCCTCAGCAGGAAAACGCCCCTCCTGCACGTCCGCGATGTATTCCGCAAAAGCGCGCGCCATTTCGGCGTGCAGATTGGCATATTGTTTGACAAAGCGCGGCGTAAAGCGGTCGAACAACCCCAGCAGATCGTGCGTCACCAGCACCTGACCATCGCAGCCGCCGCCGGCCCCGATGCCAATGGTTGGAATATCCAGCCGCCGCGAAACCAGTTCGGCCAGCCGGGCGGGAACGGACTCCAACACCAGGCTGAAGCAGCCGGCCTCCTGCAATAACAAGGCATCTTCCAGCAAGCGGCGGGCCGAGGCCGTCGTCTTCGCCTGGGCGCGGAAACCGCCCAACTGATGCACCGATTGGGGCGTCAGCCCCAGATGCCCCATCACCGGGATGCCCGCCGCAACGATCGCTCGAATCGTCTCCAGGCGCTCCCGTCCGCCCTCCAGCTTGACAGCGTCCATCCCGGCTTCCTGCAGGAAACGGCCTGCGTTGCGCACGGCCTCCTGCACGTCCACCTGGTAAGACATGAAGGGCATATCTCCCACCAGCAGGGCGTAGCGCGCGCCGCGCGCCACAGCTTTGCAATGGTGCAGCATGTCATCCATGGTGACCGGCAACGTGTTCTCATAACCCAGCACCACCATCCCTAGCGAGTCACCGACCAGAATAGCATCCACGCCGGCCCGGTCGATGGACAGGGCCGTGGGGTAATCATAAGCCGTCAGCATGGTGATCGGCTCGCGCCGCGCCTTCATTTGCGCCAGCGTGCGCACCGTCACCTTTTTGCGCTGGTCAGACAAAGTGGGGGAAGAAACAACCGTTGTGGACATGGTACCCTCCTTGAACAGGTAGGGGCCATCTGGTAAACCAGAAAGCCTGATGAAAGGTCGCATCCGCACCGCGGTATGCGCCGGATTTTCCCATTATACCTTGCAGCACTTTCCACCCGCCTCAAAAGCGTGTAAAATTCACAACATCATCATACAAGGAACTCACGAGACGCCAGCCTCCGCCAGCGGCGGCTGACGTCCCAGGAGTTCCGGGGAGCGAACAATGTCTGCCAACCCGGAAGAAGCCCTGCAAAAACTGGCACAACGCCTGAATTTCAACGACCTCGGTTTATTGCGCCATGCCCTCACCCACCGTTCGTACCTGAACGAAAACCCCGGGTTCACCCAGGATAACGAACGGCTGGAATTTCTGGGCGATGCCATCCTCGACTTTCTCGTCGGCGACTGGCTTTACCAGCATTACCCGGAAATGCGCGAAGGCGACATGACCCGCACGCGCTCCGCCCTGGTGCGCAACGAGCGGCTGGCCCGTTTTGCCCGCAGCCTGCGGCTGGGAGAAGCCCTGTTGCTGGGACGCGGCGAAGAAAACAACGGCGGTCGCCGCCGCACAGGGCTTCTTTGCGACGCTTTCGAAGCCCTGATCGGCGCTCTCTACCTGGATCAGGGCATTGAAAGCGTGCGCCGCTTCATTCTCCCCTTCCTGGAAGAAAACATCGACGAGGTCCTCTACCAGATTGAACGGCAGGACCCAAAAAGTTACCTGCAAAACTGGTCGCAAAAGCAGGGGCACGGCACGCCAGACTACGTCATCATCGCCGCCACCGGCCCCGACCACGACAAAGTCTTCACCGCCGAAGTGCGCATCGGCGGCAAAGTATATGGGCGCGGACAAGGCAGCAGCAAACACCAGGCCGAAGAAGCCGCCGCCACCCAGGCCCTGCAAAACCTCGGCTTGCTCTAACCCCGCCGTTCTCCTTTTCTCTCTGAGGTACTGCCACCATGCCTGTTCGTTTGAAATCCCTGGAGTTGCAGGGGTACAAGACCTTTGCCACCCGCACGCTTTTCGAATTCAGCGGCGCCATTACCGCCATCGTCGGCCCCAACGGCTCGGGGAAATCGAACATTGCCGACGCTTTGCGCTGGGTGCTGGGCGAGCAATCGGCTCGCCTGATGCGCGCCAGCAAAACCGAAGACATGATCTTCGCCGGTTCACAACAACGTCCGCGCGCCGGCATGGCCTCCGCCACGGTGCTCTTCGACAACAGCGACGGCTGGCTGCCGATTGAATTCAGCGAGGTAGCCATCACCCGCCGCGCCTACCGCGACGGACGCAACGAATACCTCCTCAACGGCCAGCACGTCCGCCTGCGCGACCTGCGCGAACTGCTGGCCCAGGCCGGTTTAAGCCAGCGCACATACACCATCCTCGGTCAGGGCATGGTCGATGCCTCCCTGGCCCTCAAACCGGAAGACCGTCGCCGTCTCTTCGAAGAAGCCGCCGGCGTCGGGCTGTATCGCAGCCGCCGGGCCGAAGCCCTCAGCCGGCTGGAAAACACCCGCCGCAACCTCGACCGCGTGCTCGACATCATGGCCGAGCTGAAACCGCGCCTGCGCTACCTGGAACGCCAGGCGCGCAAAGCCGAAGAACACGCCGCCCTGCAAGCCGATCTGCGCATCTTGCTGCGCGACTGGTACGGCTATCACTGGCACCGCGCCCAGCGTGAACTACTGGACACCCGCCGCACCCTGCAGGCCCAGGAAGCCCGCCGCCAACAAGCCATCCAGGATCACCAGGCCGTACAAAAAGAACTGTCCCAGCTGGAAGATCGCCTGCGCCAGTTACGCCGCGACCTGGGCGCCTGGCGGGCGGAACGCAGCCGCTTCTATAACCAGACCAACGCCCTCACCCGCGAACTGGCCGTACTGGAGGAACGACAACGCGCGCTGCAAACGCGGCAAGCCGACCTGGAAGCCGAACACCAGCGCCTGCAAGACGAAGAAAAAGCCGCCGACCAGCGGCTGGCTGCCGCCGCCGCGGAACACCAACGCCTGCAAGCGGAGCACCAGGA
>WGAD01000212.1 GCA_015489255.1 Anaerolineales bacterium
GTATGGCCCATGCCTTGCAAAAAATCCGCGAACTCAAGGCCCGCTATCAAAACATCCGCGTCGCAGACACCGGCAAAGTCTTCAACACCGACCTGCTTTCGGCCTGGGAATTGGGCAACCTTCTCGACATCGCCGAAGTGACCACCGTCTCGGCCCTGGAGCGTAAGGAAAGCCGCGGCGCCCACGCCCGCGAAGACTATCCCGACCGAGACGATAAAGAATGGCTCAAACACACCCTGGCCTGGCTGAAGGAAACCGGCAACATCGAACTGCGCTACAAACCGGTGACGATCACCAAATTCCAGCCGAAAAAGCGGGTTTACTAAAAAAGGAAGGTCGCCATGCAGGTAACTCTAAAAGTCTTTCGCTACAACCCTGAAAAGGATAAAAAACCGCATTACGACGTCTTCACCCTGGACGACGTCGAACCCACCGAACGCGTGCTGGATCTGCTCGAGCGGGTCAAAGGCTTGCAAGACGGCACGCTGACCTTCCGCCGTTCTTGCGCCCACGGCGTCTGCGGTTCGGATGCCATGCGCATCAACGGGCAGAACCGGCTGGCTTGCAAAACCCTGGTGCAAGATGTCGGCACGAAGATCACCGTGGAACCCTTGCTCGGGTTGCCCGTCATCAAAGACATGATCGTAGACATGGAACCCTTCTTCGACAATTACCGCTCGGTCATGCCTTTCTTCATCAACAACGACCCGCCGCCCAAGAAAGAGCGTCTGCAAAGCCCCGAGGCGCGTGAACGCTTCGACGACACCACCAAGTGCATCCTGTGCGCGGCCTGCACTACCTCCTGCCCCTCCTTCTGGGCCAACGGGCAATACGTCGGGCCAGCGGCCATCGTCAACGCCCACCGCTTCATCTTCGACGACCGCGACCAGGCCGCGAAAGAACGCCTGGAGATCCTGGCCGGCCAGTTCGGCGTTTATCGTTGCCGCACCATCTTCAACTGCACCGTGGCCTGCCCGCGCGAAATCCAGATCACCAAAGCCATCGGCGAAGTCAAGGAGGCCATTGCCACCGGTCGCCTGGACTGAGCCACAGCGCCGCTCTCACCGCCCCCTCTACCCGAGGGGGCGGTTTCGTTTCTCCCCCGAGACAAAACCGCCCCCTCGGTTTCCAAATTTGGGCAAATTCCCTATAATAAAACCACCTGGCCCCAAAACAAGAAAGGGAGCGACCATGACTTTTACCCCGGTTTATTATTCGCAACGCGATCCAGCCTGGAAGAACGACAAACTGGGCTTCAGCAATTACACCCTGGGCACCGATGGCTGCGCCGTCGCCGCCCTTTCCATGCTGGCCGCCGGTTTTGGGTATAACACCAACCCGGCCAAACTCAACCGCGACCTGAAAGCCCTCGGCTCTGGCAATGGATTCATCGGCGGCCTCGTCGTTTGGGGCGGCCTGACACTCGTTTACCCGAAGATCCGTTACCAAAACCTGGTGCTCTGCCGCGATAGCGACGCCCCGCTGGTCGATATCAACGCCGCTATCGCCAGCGGCAACCCCGTCTTGGTAGAGGTCGACCGCTCGCTTTCTTCGGGGTTGCAAACGCACTGGGTGGTGCTGTATGCCCGCCAGGGAAACGACTACCTGATGCTCGACCCCTGGCCCTACCCGCCAGACAACAAACCCACACTCCTGCAACCACGCTATTCCTACGGCCGCCGGCTGGAACGCACCATCACAGCCGTCGTCTGGTATCGGTTCACCGGCACCCCGGTCCCGCCCCCGCCGCCGGTGGTAGAAACCGATCTCTACTTGCAAGTCTCGGCTGCCGCCAGCGCCGGGTTAAGCCTGCGCAGCCAGCCCACCACCGATTCAACGCGCCTGGCCATCGAACCGCCAGGAACGCGCTTGCGCGTGCTGGAAGCCGAATCCATTGCCCTGCCCAAGATCGGCGTCTTCGGCCAGTGGATCCGCGTCCGCGACCCGCAAGGGCAGGAGGGATACGTGGCTGCCTGGTATGTGGAAGTGGCGCAAGAAAGCGCCCCACCCGACGGCGATCCACCGCCCGCCGATCCCGATCCGCTGCCCTCGGCGCAAGACCTGGTGGACGCGATCAACCGGCTGCGGGTGGAACGCGGACTGCCGCCCTACCAGATGCACGAAAGCCTGGTTTCTATCGCCCAGGCACAAGCCGAATACATGGCCTCCAGCGGACAAATCACGCACCTGGATGCCCAGGGGCGCCGCCCGTATCAGCGAGCGCTGGACGCCGGCTACCCCCTGGATGGCGACCTATCGCAAGGCGGCTTCCTCTCGGAAAACATCCAGGCCGGCAGCGGCCTGACGGTGGACAGCGCCATTCAAGCCTGGCTGGCCGATGCCCCGCACACCAACACCATGCTCTCCGCAATCTACCAGGACGTTGGCGCTGGCGTCGCCACCGATGGCAACCTGCTCTACTACTGCCTGGACGCCGCCAAACCCCGCCCGGACAGCGCCGCTGGCGGCAACGCCGGTGAGCCAGGAAGCGAAAACAGCGGCAACGCCGGAGACAGCGGAGGCAGCGGCAGCAGCGATAGCGATGCAGGCGACGGGGGCGGAGACACCACCCCACCGCCAGCCTACACCCTGGACGTCTGGGTTTCGCAAGAAGTCGGCAGCCGCGGCCTGCGGATGCGCGATCAACCCGACCTGGGCGGCGCGCTGGTCGCCATCGTCAAGGCCGGTCATCCGCTGCGCGTCCTGGAGGATGAAACCGCCGCCCGCCAGAAAGTCGGACGCGATGGAGAATGGCTGCGTGTACGCGATGGGCGCGGCCACATAGCC
>WGAD01000213.1 GCA_015489255.1 Anaerolineales bacterium
CCACGGTCATCTCTGCGGCGGGCTGATGGAAGCCGCCGTCGCCCTGCGGGCGGCGTTCGACGTCCTCTTCCCCGCCGGCGTGATTGACCGCACCGACCTGGAAATCGTCGGCAACAACTCGGCCTGCGGCGGCGACGTGGCCGCCTACCTGACCGGAGCGCGGGTGCGCTTCGGCTCCCAGGTGATTGACCCCTCGCTGAAGGGCGGCGAGTTTTACGTGCGCCGCGTCAGCACGGGCGAGATCGTCCACGTGCGCCTGCGAGAGGAGGTCTATCCCCACGAGGTCAAGGCGCAGATGCGCCGCGTGCTTTCGGATGAGCACACTCCGGCAGATATTGACCGCTTTGGCGAACTGCAATGGGCTTACGCCCGCCGCCTGTGCGAGATGCCCCCCGAAGCCGCCTTCCTCGTGGAGCGCATCAGTGAATACCTCTGGCCGCCCCCCAACGTGACCGGCCTGGGCCGCCGCAGCGACAACGATTTCAAGGACGCCTCATAATGAAATGCCCCTCCGTAGAGGGGGTTTTCTTCGGCAGGGTCAACCTTGTTCCGTCCAGTTGCGATAGCCGGCCAGGAAAGCCCGCCCGTCCATCGGCTTTTTGCCAGCTGGTTGCAATCGTTCGAGGATCAACAGCCCATCGGCTGCGGCGACCGCCGGCAGACCGTTCACTGCCAGGCGGGCGCCCGGCGGAAGCGAAGCGGCGGTCTCCGGGCGCGCTGCGGCGCGCGCCGCGTGGACGCGGATGCGTCGTCCCCCGGCTTCCATCCAGGCCCCGGGCCAGGGGTGGAAAGCCCGCACCATCCGGGCCAGTTCATCTGCCGGTCGGGTGAAATCCAGCCGCCCGTCTTCTTTTTTCAGCATCGGGGCGTAGGTCGCCAGCGCATCGTCCTGCGGCTGCGGGGTGATCTCGCCGCGCAGCCAGCGGGGCAGGGTTTCGCCCAGTAGTTCCGCCCCCAGGGCCGCGAGTTTACCGAAGAGCATGCCGGCGGTGTCCTCCGGCCCGATGGGCATGGCCCGCTGCGCCAGGATCGGACCGGTATCCAATCCCTCGTCCATCTGCATGATGGTGACGCCGGTCTCGGCGTCGCCGTGCAAAATGGCGGCGTTGATCGGCGCTGCCCCCCGCCAGCGCGGCAGCAGCGATGCGTGTACGTTGATGCAGCCATGCGGCGGCAGGTTGAGCACCTCAGGCTTGAGGATCTGGCCGAAGGCCGCCACCACGATCACATCCGGCGCCCAGGCGCGCAGCTGCGCCATAGCCTGCAGCTCACGCAAACGGCGCGGCTGGATGACCGGCAACCCCAACTCCAGCGCCAACGTTTTCACCGGCGGCGGGGTGAGCTTCTTGCCGCGCCCGGCCGGCCGATCGGGCTGCGTCACCACGCCCACCACCCGAAAACGCCGCTGTAGTTCCCGCAAGGTGGGCAGGGCAAAATCAGGAGACCCCATAAAAACCACACGTATTGTTTCCATGCTCTCATTTTAACACGCCCGACAATTCATCCATTTTGGGGATAACCTTATCCCAAAAATGTGATACTATCTACACATCCGTTTTGTCTCATCTCAGGAGGAGAAAACCATGTCTGAAATGCCCGTTAACCCCACCCCCGGTATCACCAGCGATGACAAGCTGATGGCTGCCCTGTCTTACATCTTCGCGCCGCTGGTGGGCATCATCATGCTGCTGATGGAAGAGAAGAAGAACCGCCCCTTCATCAAATTCCACGCTGTGCAATCCATCGCTGTCAGCATCGTGTTGATCGTCATCGTCACCATCACGGCCAGCTTCACCTTCGGTTGCAGCAGCATCCTCTTCTTTGTGATGTTCTGGTACGCCTACAAGGCCTATCAGGGCGAAGAATTCAATGTCCCCGTCGTCACCGACTTCATCAAAAGCCAGGGCTGGGTCTGATCTTCGGCTGCTTTCCAACCTTTTGCCGCCTGTCTCAGGCGGCTTTTTTTATACCGCTTCCCTAGACTGACCTTCATCCTCTTGACTTCTCTCTCCCTCCCCCGTAGAATGAAGGCGGATGCAAAGGAGAGACTCCGCCAGGAGCACCGAAGGGGCAAGCCCGCCCGCAGCGGGTGAAACTCTCAGGTCAAAGGACTTTGCATCCGGCACCTCTGGAAAGTCGGACGCTGCGTGCGCCGACACCGACGGGGCAAGCCGCCGCAGCGGCGAATCTCTCAGGTACCACGACAGAGGGCGCACGCCTTGGCGTGCGCCTTTTTCTATACCCCTCACCACAAAAGGAGCATCTCCCATGAAAATCCCTGCCAACCTGAAATACACGCAATCCGACGAATGGTTCGACCCCGCAAGCGGCAAGATGGGCATCACCGACCACGCCCAGGAACAACTATCCGACATCGTCTATGTGGAAATCCTGGTGGAAGTCGGCGACGAAGTGAGCATTGGCGATGACGTTGCTTCCATCGAATCCGTCAAAGCGGCGGCGGAAAGCTACGCTCCCGTC
>WGAD01000214.1 GCA_015489255.1 Anaerolineales bacterium
GATGATCGCTTGCTCTGCCCCTCCTGCGGTCGGGGATACGCCTTCCGCGATGGAATTTACGATTTCCGCGAACCGCTGGCGCCCGCCCATGATGGAGCGGCTTGAAGACCATGGCGCAACCATAAAACAAAAACAGGCGCTCGTCAGAGATGGCGGGCGCCTGTTGGGTTCGCTTCAAAGATTGGTTTCCGTCGCCGGAGCCAGGCGTTTGTGGGCGGCGGCAATATCCGCCTGAATTTGCCGCTGCAACGCCTCCACGCCTGAAAACCGCTTCTCGGGCCGCAAACGGGCGATGAAATCCAGCCGCACCCTCTGCCCGTACAAATCTCCCTGAAAATCGAGCAGGTGCGCTTCCAGGCTGATCTGCGGTTGATCGTCATAAAAGGTCGGGCGCAAGCCGATGTTGACCACCGCCGGCCAGCGCGTTTCTCCTACCCAGGCGTGACAGGCATAGACGCCACGGGCCGGGATCAGTTTTTCCGGCGCCGGACGCAAATTGGCGGTGGGAACGTTGATCTTTCGCCCCCGGCCATCGCCGTGGATCACCTCGCCGCCCAGGGAATAGGGGCGCCCCAGGATTTCCGCCGCCTGCTCCACCTGGCCGCGCTGCAGCGCGGCGCGCGCCGCCGTGGACGAGAAAATGCGGTCTTCATCGCGAACGGCGGCCACCTGTTCCACCTGGTAGCCGAGTTGGCGTCCCAATTCGGCCAGGCGGGCATAATCTCCGCTGCGATCGCGCCCGAGCGCAAAGTCATAGCCGATCAACAGGTGGCGCAATCCCAGATGACGTTGCAGCCGCTGCATAAAATCCGCCGCCGAGGTATTCGCCAATTGGCGCGTAAACGGCAGGGTGACCACCGCATCGACCCCCAGGTCGTGCAAGAGCGAGGCCCGCTCCTCGGGCAGTGTCAACAGGCGAAAGTCTTGCGCGCCTCCCAGGACGACTGCCGGGTGCGGGTGGAACGTCACCACCACTGCCGGCAAGCCGGCCGCGTGCGCTCCAGCCACCAATCGGCGCAGCAAAACGGCATGGCCGCGATGAACGCCATCGTACACGCCGATGGTTGCCCAACTTCCCGCCAGGCGCAGGTTCTCCAAAGCAGGCGTATGCAAGGGGAATTTCATGCCGGGGCGAGAAACACCTTGCGGGGCTGCCATTCGTTGGTATCGGCCTTGTATTCCATCAGGGCCACGAGTTCATCGGCTTCGCTGATGCCGCGCACCATCTGACCGGGTTCGAAACCGCTTGCCGGGTCCGCCGGTATGCGGTGACCATGCCGCACCTCTTCCACTTCTTCATGGTTGAGGGTGACGGAAGGCCAGTCGAGCAGGGCGTCGGCAGCGGGGATCAAATATTGATACCAGTTACCCATCACAAAGGCTTCTTTCAGCTTGCGCAAGGGGACGGCATCGCGCAAGGTAAAATGCCCGCTTTTGGTGCGGCGCAGCCCCACCAAGTACGCGCCGCAGCCCAGTTTTTCGCCCAGGTCGTGCGCCAGAGAGCGCACGTAAGTTCCAGAAGAGCAGTGGACATCGACCACCACTTCCGGCGGTGCCCATTCCAGCAATTCCAAGTGATACACGTCAATCATCCGCGGTTTGAGTTTCACCTCTTCGCCCTTGCGCGCCAGTTCGTATGCCTTCCGCCCTTTCACTTTGACGGCAGAATACGGCGGCGGCGTCTGTTCAATGCGGCCAACGAAGGAAGACAGCGCTGCGGTGAATTCTTCCTCCGTCACGGTTACGGGTTGCTCTTCGCGGGTAAAACGTCCTTCGGCATCGTAGGTGTCGGTAGCGTTGCCCAGGCGGATGATGGCCTGGTAACGTTTATCGCCAGCCGAGACATATTCGCTCAGGCGGACCGCCGGGCCAATCAGCACCACCAGCACGCCAGAAGCGCGCGGGTCGAGGGTGCCGGCGTGCCCGGCGCGGCGGATACCGGTGCCCCGGCGAATTTCCTGCACCACCTGGTGCGAGGTCATACCGACGGGTTTATCGACCACCAACACGCCAGAAATGGCGTTTTTCATTTCAGGTGCATCCATTTATTGCCTCCTAACGAATACCCAACAGGGCTTTGGTTTCAGCCACAATTTGCGGCAAATCGGTTTGCAAATCGCCGGCGCGCTCAGCACCAGCCGCCGCGGCATGGCCGCCGCCGCCAAAGCGCCGCGCCACTTGCGAAACGTTCAGCTGCGGGTCGGCTGTCCGCCAGGAAATTTTATAGCGGCCTGCCGGCTGCTCGACGAAAATCATCGCCACGCGAAACCCCTCAATGGCCGAAAGCACATTCACGAGATCGGCGTCATCGTCTTCCTGGTAGTCGGCCTGGCGGCGATCGGCCAGTGTGAGCGTTGTCCATACCAGGTCGCCATCTGCCTGCAAGCGGCTCAGCCCGGCTCCCCAATATCGCACGGCCTCAAAACGCCGGGCAACCAACGCCCGATGATACAGGTGGTGCAAACGGGCGCCCCTGTCCATCAAATCGGCGGCCATGCGTAGCAAATCGGAGCGCACACCGGTCGTCCGAAAGCCAATCGTATCGGTCAGGATGCCGGTCAGCAAGGCGGAAGCGACCGAAGGGGTGATATCCAGCCCCCAGGCGGGCAGGTAGCGCGCCAGCACCGCCGCTGTGGCGGGCATATCCGCTTCCACCAGGTTCAAGCGGGCAAAGCCGGTGTTCGTCACATGATGATCGATGCAAATGTCCGGCTGATCAAACCCCTCCAGGGC
>WGAD01000215.1 GCA_015489255.1 Anaerolineales bacterium
GAATTGAACAACCCTTTGACGACGGTGATCGGGTTCACGGAATTGGCGCTGGACGATGCACAACTTCCCGCTCCCGTGCGCCAAGACCTGGAAATGGTGCTCCAAGAAGCCCGACGGGCGCGGGATGTGGTGCGCCGGTTGCTGGATTTTTCTCGCCAGAGCGAAACCGCTTTTCTGCGGGCCGACTTGAACGCTGTCATTGAGGATGTGCTGGCCCTGATGGCGCATTTGATGCACAGCCGTGGTGTGGTTTTGCGGCGCCAGTTGCGCCCAGACCTGCCCTGGGTGGTGATCGACCGCGATCGGATGAAACAAGTCTTTTTGAACCTTTTGCACAACGCGCTCAACGCCATGCCCAACGGCGGAGAGATCACCATCGTCACCGATCTGGCGGAACGCGGTATGGAAACCTGGGTGCGGGTGGATGTAATAGATACCGGCGAGGGCATCTCACCCGATTTGCTGGACCGCATTTTTGAGCCGTTTTTCACCACCCGTTCAGAACAAGGGGGGACAGGGTTAGGCCTGTCGGTGACGTATGGCATCGTCAGCGATCATAAAGGAACGATCGAGGTCTCCAGCCAGCCCGGCAAGGGCACCCGATTTTCCATCTGGCTGCCGTTACCCGAAGAAGAGGGGGACTAATGCCACCATTGCGCGTTTTGGTCCTGGACGATGAACAAGGCATCCTGCGGCTTTGCACCCGCTTGCTGGAGGGGGCCGGCTTTCAGGTCAAAGTGTCCGATAACCCCCACCGGGCGTTGACCCTTTTGGAGACCCTGAAGTGGGATCTGCTGGTGGTGGATATCCGTATGCCGGAGATGAGCGGCTTCGATGTGGTAGCCCGTGTCCGGGCTTTGCAACCGGATATGGCGATCTTGGTCATGACTGGTTTCGGCACCGTAGAAACGGCCATTCAGGCTTTGCGGCAGGGTGTGGATGGCTTGCTGCTGAAACCTTTTGAGGGGCGTGAATTTCTGGATGCGGTTTCCCTGGCGTTGGAAAGCAACCGCAGCAAGCAAGAAGCCCTGCGCAGCCGGATGCTGCGCCCGCTCTTCGACGTGAGTGAAACCCTTTTCCGCGAAACGGATCCCGGCGCGTTGGGGCAGCAGATCCTTTCCATTTTGTTGACGCATTTCGGCAGCGAGCAAGCGGCGCTCTACGAACAGAAGGGGGAGCACCTTTTCTTGCTGGCGGCCCGTGGCGCCGTGCCGGTGGACGCCAGCGATGGCCTGCTGGCCTATGCGCTGGGACAAGATGCACCGCTGCGCCTGGAAGCAGAGGAGCCAGCGCCCACCGCTGTGCGGGCAGCCCTGGAGGCGCATGGCATGGGGGCCGTGCTGCTGACGCCTGTCCACCGCCCGGATACGACTTTTTGGTTGCTGGCTGCCCGCTCTCCCGGGGAAACGCCCTTTCGTGATAGCGATCTGGAGATGTTTGTCATCTTCGCCCGTCAGGCGGCGGTTGCCATGGAAAACGCCCGCCTGTATGACGCTTTGCGTGCTTCGCTGCGGCAGCTGGAAAGTTCTCAACAGGCGTTGATACAGGCGGAAAAGATGGCTGCGGCAGGGAGGTTGACGGCTTCTTTGGCGCATGAAATTAACAACCCCTTGCAAGGAGTGCAAAATTGCTTGCACCTGGCCATGCAAGAATCTCTGCCGGCGGAGCGGCGACAATCATATTTTGACATGGCGTTGCGCGAGCTGGAACGGCTACGCGATACCGTGCGACAGATGTTGAACTTTTATCGCCGACCGCCGCAAGAG
This sequence comes from Anaerolineales bacterium, assembly GCA_015489255.1. Classification (GTDB taxonomy): domain Bacteria; phylum Chloroflexota; class Anaerolineae; order Anaerolineales; family Villigracilaceae; genus S143-42. The sequence continues at coordinate 1,767 of WGAD01000215.1, forward strand.
GCCGAAGCCGTCGATGTTCATGCTGTCTTGCTGCAGGCGCGTCAGCTGCTGGAAAGTCAGTTTCAGGAGCGAGGCATCCGCTGGGCGTGGCATTTACAGGCAGAGACTCCCCGCGTCCGGGGGGTGTCCAACCAGTTGCAACAAGTTTTTGTGAACTTGATGCTCAACGCCTACGATGCCATGCCCGCAGGGGGGCGGCTGGAGGTCAAAACGTGCAATCACCAGGGCGGGGTGCGCATTTCCTTTACAGATGACGGCCCGGGCGTGCCTGCTGAGGTGCAGGGACGAGTCTTTGAACCCTTTATGAGCACCAAAGAAACGGGCACAGGCCTCGGTCTGACGGTTAGTTACAACATCATTGATGCCCACGGCGGGGCGCTCTGGCTGGATACGGATTGGTCTGCGGGGGCGCGTTTTGTGATCGACCTGCCGCGAGAAGATGAAAAGGAGTCCATAGATGAACCGTGCGAAGATCCTCATTGTGGATGATGAAGACGTTGCCCGCGAATCGTTAAGCGATATCTTGCGCCTGCAGGGGTATGATGTCAGCGCCGTTCCCAACGGGCAGCTGGCCCTGGATTTCCTGCGCCGGGAGCATGTGGATCTGATGATTGTGGATTTGCGTATGCCGGGGGTGAACGGAGTGGAGGTCGTGCGGGTGGCCAACCAGATTTCCCCGGATACCGAAGTCATTATGTTGACGGCGTACCCCTCGCTGGATTCCGCAGTGGACGCTTTGCGCTTACGTGTACACGATTACCTGCAGAAACCGGCCACCCCTTCGCAGATCCTCGCCAGCGTGCAGCGCGGATTGCTGCGCCGCGCGCAACGGCTGGAAGCGGTGGGCCTGACGCCCGATCGCATTGACCTCATGGAGGCGCCGTCTTACCGTCTGGCGGATGGCACCCTGGTGGATTTGTCTCGCCGGCTGGTGCATCTGCCGCAGGGCGGAGAAATTTCCCTTACCCCGGCAGAAGGGCGGCTGCTGGCCGTCTTTCTGGAAAGCCCCGGGCGCGTTTTCTCCCATCGGGAGTTGGTGTTGATCGTGCAGGGGTATGAGACGGCGCCCACGGAGGCGCCGGAGATCTTGCGCCCGCTGGTCAGCCGGTTGCGGCACAAGGTGGCGGATGTGCCAGCCTTGCAAGATTGCATCCGCAGCGTGCGGGGAACCGGGTACGTTTTTGATTGCGATCAGGTGGAACCGGTGGTGTGAGGCCGGCGGAGTCAGTCGTACAGCCCCCAGGGAAGGTCGGGGTGCCGCCCGGGCGGGCGCAGCCATTGCAGCCAGCCACCGCGACCGGGGCGTTTGGTGTTGTTGTCGTGGTCGAAGGCGATCAGCGCCAGGCTGACGGCCATCAGGGCGGCGCCGGCCCATTGCATGAGACTGAGTTCTTCGTGCAGCAAAAGACGGCTGCCTAGCAAGGTGACGAGCAACTCCGAGAGGCCGAGAAGGGCAGTTTGCATACCGCCGATGCGTTTAACGCCGAGGAAGAGCGTCAGGCGGGAGAGAAAGGTCACCAGCCCGAGAGCAACGACCGGCCAGCAGACGGCCAGGCCGCCGGCGGGGGGCGGTTGGCGGTCGAAGAGCAGGTAAGCGGGCAAAACGATGGCCGTCATGGCGGCGAGGGTATATAAGGTGAC
>WGAD01000216.1 GCA_015489255.1 Anaerolineales bacterium
GTCTCGCCCATTCAAGTGCGGGCGTATGTTGAACCCGGCGCCCGCGGCCTGATCTCCGTTGAACTGATCGGCGAAGATGGCCGCCTGCTCACCAGCACGCTGCTGCGCTACACTGAGACCCTCTACCCCCAGGTATACATCTCACCCACACTGCGCTTTGAAATCCCCACCGCGGGCGAACTGGCCCGCTTGCAGATCAGCACCCGCGACGAATACGGCCGCCCTCTGGCGCAAAACAGCGTGCACCTGCTTTTGCTCAGCATGGGAGAAAACCAAATCCTGCCCAACCTCGGCCCCGAAGTGCGGCTCGACCTGCTCGAACCCCAACCGGAAACGGTCGCCCTGGGCGGCACACTGCGGGTTCGCGGCCAATATTACCCCTTCAACACCGAAAACCCCCTGATCCTGGAGCTGGTAGGAAACAGCGGACAGGTGATCGGCAGCCGCATCCTGGCCCTGAGCGCCGCTTGGCCAAACTCCTTTGAAACCGAAATCCCCTTCGAGGTCTCCAGCGTTACGCCGGCCCGTCTCATCCTGCGGCAAAGCGACGACAAGATCCCGGGCACCATTTTCCTCTACAGCCGCCCGGTCATCCTGGCACCGTAAAGGGGATGCCTCAAAACAAAAACACAAAAATGCTTGACAGATCCGCCTCCCCATACTATAATCCCTGCTCGCTAGAATACGATGCGGGGTGGAGCAGTGGCAGCTCGTCGGGCTCATAACCCGAAGGTCGCAGGTTCGAATCCTGCCCCCGCTACTCAAACGACAGGGAAGCCTGTCCACACAATCAACGGCGCGTCGGCAACCGGCGCCGTTGATTTTTTTTCGCGGCTGGCAGCAGGCCGCCACGGCGCCTCCCAGCCGGGGCCGCAACATGTGATAAGAAATTGTTAACGTTTTGTTTCCGCCCCTTTTTATTGTTTAGTTATGCAGTATAATTTGTGCGTTTAAACTCGATGAACGTGCGGTAAGGAAATCTCACATGTCCAAACGCTATTTTTCCGACTACAACCAGGATGCCCTGGCGAAAATTGACACGCTTCGCAGCGATGTGGGGGCTTGCTGTGTTCTGCTCATCGATCTGGCTGGACATACCTTAATCCGCAGCGGCGGGCAAGAGGTGTTGGCCATGGAAGAGATCAGCGCCCTGCTGGGCGGCAGCATCTCTGCCCTGGTGCAGGCCGGCCAACTCTTGCAAGACCAGCAAAAACGCTTCAGCCTGATCTACCAGCGGGAAGGCCACCGCTACCACCTCTTTGGCATCAACGTCGGCGAAAAGCTGCTCATGACCATGCTCATCCCCAAAACGCAATTCACCACCCAAATGGGCGCCGTCATCCACTACAGCCAGCGGACGGCCAAAGACCTGGACACATTGCTGAAAGACGTGGACTTCTCCTCTTCCCCCGCTGACTTGCCGGTGGAGTTTGAAGCCACCCTCACTCAACAACTGCACGCCCTCTTCGCCTGAAACCTCGCCTCTTCCCTCACCCCTGTAAACCGCCGTTCCCCATATTCCGGTCGTTGTGCCGGCATCCATCGGGGAACGGTTTACAATTATGCAAGGACAGCGGATAAGCCTTGACATGATTCAGTACATCATGCAATAATCTCTGTGTTATTATTCACATAAAATCCTCCAGGGGTTACGCAGGCAAAGACGAGGCATGCAATGGGCAAACACCGCGTTTCCGGCCAGAACTATCGGAAAGTTCAGCGAATACCGGATACCCTCCGCAGCGATGTTGGCGCCTGTTGCATTTTTCTGATTGACGTGACCGGCGGCATCGTCTGCCGCAGCGGCGAGCAAACCACCCTGCCGATCGACGAGATCAACGCCCTGCTGGGCAGCAGCATCTCCGCCCTAACGCAGGCCGGCGAGATCCTGCACGATGGGCAACGAAAATTTCACCTCATCTACCAGGGCAATCGCTACATCCTCTTTGGCATCAACGTCGGTGAAGACCTGCTGCTGACCCTGCTCGTCCCGCGGATGCAATTCAGCAGCCCGATCGGCGCCGTGATGCACTACAGCCAGCAAGCCGCCGACGACCTGAGCCAGTTCCTGACCGACGCCAACCCCACCGACATCTCCGGGCAACTGCCCGACGACTTCCAGTCTGCGATTGCAGAAAACCTGGACGACCTGTTCTGAAGCCGAACCAACGCCCGCACACAGACATAGGGAAGGCAAGGCCTTCTTCGCCCTGAAAGGAGAATTTTGCATGACGCACCGCTCCCTCGGAGATTTTCAGGCTGGTTTCTTGCAACTGCGGAGCGGGCTGGTCATCTACCCGCCCCAAAGCCAGGAAATTGAAAAAGCCCTGCATGAACTGGCCCAAAACACGCCCACAGAATTCATCCTGCTCACCGATACCAGCGGCCAGGTCATCGCCACCCACGGTAACAGCAACCTGATCGGCAACCCCGTTGCCTTAGGCTCGCTGGTCGCCAGCGATGTCGCCGCCAGTAGCGAAATCGCCCGGATGCTGGGCGAATACAATGCCTATCACATTGTCTTGCGAGAGGGGGAACAAAAACACACCTTCATCGCCGAAGCCGGCCCGCACATGGCCTTGCTGGCCAACGTGGGGACCGATACCCCGCTCGGCTGGGCGCGCATGCAAATTCTGAAAACCGCGCAACGCCTGGCGGCCATCGTCGCCGACCCGCCCGAGGAATTTGTCAACCAGGAGCCGCTCTCCCCGCAACAGACGGAAGAACGCGCGCCCGAAGAAGACATCGTCAATTTGTTTGGAGATGCTCTAAACGCATTGTGGTCAGAAGAAAAAGGTTCATCGTAAATGTACATCAATTGGCAGCTGAGAGAACTCAACCTGAAGATCGTCTATTATGGGCCGGCCATGAGCGGCAAGACGACCAACCTGGAAAAGATCTACGCCCGCGTGCCGGAAAACCGCCGCAGCGACCTGGTTTCCCTCAAAACTCACGAAGATCGGACGTTGTTTTTCGATTTTTTGCAGCTGGAATTGGGAAAAATCAGCGGGCTAACCCCCAAATTGCAGCTCTACACCGTTCCCGGCCAGGCATATTATGAAGCCAGCCGCAAGATCGTGCTGCGTGGAGCCGATGGCATCGTCTTCGTCGCCGACGCCGCTCCCAACCGCGTATCGGATAACCTCACGGCCTGGAAAGATATGAAACGTCACCTTTCAGAAATGGGCCTTCCCTTTGAAAACCTGCCCGTTGTCGTGCAAGTCAACAAACAAGATTTGCCGGGCGCATTATCCCCCGAGGATTACCGCCCATTGCTGGCGCTGAACGGGCAGCCGGCGATCGGGGCCATTGCCATTCGCCAGGTCGGCGTCTTCGAAACGCTCAAAACCATTACGCAAAGCGTCATCGGACAGCTGCAAAACCAGGCTCGCTCGTCCAAGGCAGCGCACAAACCCTCTCCGGCGCCTGCTCCTTCTCACCCCGTTTCCCCCACCACCATAAACGCCAGGGAGCAAGGAAGATGAAAAGTCCAGACAAAGTGAAACACGGTTCTTCCCGACTCAGTGAAATTCTGCAAGAGATGAACGAAGCCGGCGGCTTCTCCATCGCCGTACTGACCGATCGGCACGGCTTCCCGCTGGCTTCCGCCGCCCGCGATGGGGCCGATCCCGATACGCAATCGGCGGTGGTCGCCTTGATCCAGAAAAGCATGGCGCAGGCCACCAGCCATTTGGGCATTGGGCAAACGGACGAAATCACCTTTTTCGACCACGATGGCAATCGCCTGGTCTGCCGCCCCTTTGACGTCAACGGCCATCAGTTGATCCTGGCAGTCCGCATAGACGACCGCCACCAGGCCTACCGCCGGTTGACCAACCAGGCCATTCGCAAAATTTCTCAAGCCTGGCGTTTATAGCCCAGTGAGGTACCTATGCAAGGTCAACTCAACGACATGCACCCCGCCGATTTGATCCAACACGCCTGTATCGACCGCAAACAGGCCCGGCTGGTGCTCGAACACGAAGGACAAATTGCCGAAATCTTTTTCGCCGATGGCGAGATCGTCCACGCTGCCCTGGGCGATATGCAAGGAAAGGAGGTCATTTTTCACGTCCTCAACTGGCAGGACGGCACCTTCGAAATGCGCACAGGCGACATAGCCCCCCAACGCAGCATCCATGAAAACTGGACGGAAATTCTCCTGGAGGGCGCCCGCCTGTACGACGAAGCGCAGACATCTATCGAGTCCACCCCACAACCACAGGAGGCAAAACCTATGGCTGGAAAGAAGAAAAGCGAGTTGCTGGCAGAAGCCCTGGAAAACCTGCTCACAGAGTCTTCCGATATCGCTGGCGCGGCCATCGTCGGCATCGATGGTCTCGTCTATTCGGCCAACGTGCCGCAAAAGGGCATGGATGAGGCCATGGTCGGCGCAGCATCCGCCGCTATCCTCGGTTTGAGCAAACGCAGCGTCCAGCAGCTCAGCCGGGGCGGCTTCAAGCAAACCCTCATCCAGGGGGACGATGGCAACATCATCGTTGCGCCTATCAACGATGAAATCCTGTTCGTCGCCCTTACTCCCGCCAGCGTGAACCTGGGCATGGCCTTTGCTGAAGTGCGCTCGATTGCCAAGAAACTGCAAGACATTCTCTAAAGTGGCCATCGCCCCTCTTTCTTTGTATCTCATCGGATCCATACGCAAGGAGAGAAAACCATGGCTACGGAAGAAGAAAAAAAGCGCAATCTGGCCCGCATGAATGCGATGATCATCTACGGCCTGGAAAAAGGCCTGTGGGATTTGTTCGGCGAATCGGCGCTGGCCACCACCAACACCGTCGGCGCGGGCATGTTGGAAGTCTTGGAAAAAAGCATGGGGCTGGAAATCGATGGCGAAAACCCTCAAGACATGCTCACCGAAATCGCCCGCATCTTCGTGGATGAATACGGCATCGCTCTCGATTTCGACGCCCGCCAAGAGGGAGATAAGGTCGCCCTGCAAGTGAAACGTTGCGTGCTGATGCAGGTAGAAAAAGACCTTGTGGCCCAGGGCATCAAACCCTTCGTCTGCCCCTTCCTCAACATCGCCGCCGCGGCCATGCGTCAGCGGATGGACGCAAAAACCAAAATCAGCCAATTCGACATCGACACCGAGGCCCATATTTGCACCCTGGGCTTTGAACTCCTGTAGATCCTCCTGGCTCTCCAAACTGGGCAGTCGCAAACAGGCTGCCCAGTTTCCCTTTGCCCAACGATGAAAGACCCTATTCTGCTGCGCCGCGATGACTTGCTTTCGCCCGACGAGGCCGCCTACTGGAAAGATTTGCTGTATCGCGCCATCAAGATCGGCGCCGAGCTGGAAGTGGCCCCACCCAAAGGCATGAAGCGCCCAGACTTCGAGGCCGCTATTCGCGCTGCGCTTCAGCCCTCCGGCAGCCTGGAGCGGCTGGGGGCCAATGGCGTCTGGGACGTGCAAAAAGAACATTGCGGCATCGAGATCCGCATCATTGGGCGGCACCCCAATTTCAATGCGCTGCAAAAACAATATCAGCGCATTATGGACGTGCTGCGCTCGCATGGCGCCCGTCCGCGCCCCACTTGCGGCTTGCATTTTCACCTGCTAACCCCCGGGCTGGCCGAGCCCGTCCCCGTCATCATCCTGGCCAACCTGTGGAACCTGGTGCGTCGCTACGCCCCTGAGCTCAAATTCCTGACCAGTTGCGGCGACAAGCGCGAGGCCCTCTGCCGCCGTCGCAACCACAACAGCCACCTGGAGATGGTCAAACTTTCTCCCGGCGTCCTCTCCATGCCCGAGCTGCAAACCCGGCTCAAAGCCAGCCGCATCGTGCCAGAACACCAGAACTTCCTCAACCTGGAGCACATCCGGTTCACGGAAGAGGGCGGTGTGCTTCCCTTCCACCTCGAATTTCGTTTTCCCGACGCCCACCTCTCGCCAACGGCCATCGCCGCACAGACCTTTCTCTGGCTGGGGTTGGCCCTCAAATCGGTGGACTTGAGTCAATATGGCGTCATTCATGTCGGTCATTACCAGGCATGGCAGCGCAAGGTAGAGATATTAAACATGCTCAGCAACAACGACGGCAACCTGGCAACCAGCGATACGCGCAACATCACCGACGACATCATCGAAGAGCTCCGCCAGGGCGCCTATGAACTGCTGGATTTCCTCGCCCCCACGCTGGAAGGCCTGTTCGTAGACAACCCCTCGCTGGATGTGCTGCTGGCCCTGGCCGAAACCCCCATCTCGTTGATGCGCTGCATGGGATACGACTGGGAGCGCATCGAGGGTTTCCTCGCCGATCGCGCCAGCGTGGACGTCCTCGGCCTGGACGACACCGATCGGCGGCTGATGCAGCGCATCGAACTGGGCGAATGGTGCAGCTTCCCCTCGCCGGAAGCCTGGCAATGGCACGCGGCGCGCGAACTCTTCCTCACGCCGCAAAACCTGGAAGAGCGGCTCGCCCGCCTCGACGCCTTGCGCGGCATCCGCTGGGATGCCCGGCAGGGCACCATGGTCTTCAAGCGGTAATCCCATGTGCGGCATTGCAGCCATTCTCTTTGCACCGGTCGAACGCCCGCCCGGCGTACAGCAGCAGATCCGGGACATTTTTACCCGCAACCTGCTCTTCAACGAAGAGCGCGGTCGGGCGGCCACCGGGCTGGCCGTCTTGCAGGCCGACGGGCAGCTCTCTATTTACAAAGACCCCGTGCCCGCCTCTGAATTTGTGGAAAGCAGACGTTACCGCCACATGCTGGCTTCGCTGGACGCCGGCACAATGCTCTGGTTGGGGCACACCCGCCTGCCCACCAAAGGCAACCCCGAAAACACCGATAACAATCACCCGATCCTGGCGGACAAAGTGGTAGGCGTGCACAATGGACATGTGAGCAACGACGACGACCTGTTTGCCAGGTGGCATTATCCCCGCCGGGGCGAGGTGGACAGCGAAATCATCTTCCGCCTGCTTTCCGACCTGGATCCACACACCCCTGCCGGCCAATACACAGAGGCCGTGTGTCAGCGTCTCGCGCTGCTGGAGGGAAAATTCACCTTTCTGGCTGCCGATGTGCGCCGTCCGGGCCGCCTTCTTGTGCTCAAACACCACAACCCGTTGTGCGTGCATTACCACGCGCCCTGGCAGGCGCTCATTTTCTCCTCGCGCTACATTTTTCTTCGCAAAGCCTTTGGCCGCAGCGTCATTACCGAAGCCCTGCCCCACAGCGCCTTGTTGACTTATGAAGCGGCCTCGCTGGCAGAACGCGGCAACGCCCCCGTGCAGGCTTGCGATCTGGCGCAGGGGTAAACACATCCATAAAAGCCCCTGTGTTCCGTTTTGCTCAGGGCCAAAGATAAACGCACAGGGCCGTATCCAGACCAACTGCATCACGCCCACAGAATATTTTTTCTCGCCCAACCGGCAGGCGGTCGTACCAACCTGGCATCACAATCAGATACTGCGCGCCGCTAGCGTCTAGCCAGGAGGCCAGCCTGCTTTCATCTCGAATAAAGGGAATGACCTCCGGCGAAACCAATCCGGCCATATCCAGCAAGGGCTGCGGCGCAAAATATCCCAATGCGCCCACATCGTGCACGGCTAGCAGGGCATCTGCCGGCAGGTGATCGGCCACCCAGCGCGCCACTTCCACATGGTTACCCTCAATGTAGGCCACGTCCAGCGCATAGGCCCGCGCCCCCAGCGCCCAGAAAGCGACCAGCAACGCAGCCACGCCTGTGCGCCACACCGAAACCCATAGCGCCTTCCGCCCCATAGCCGCAACATCCAGCAAACCGCAAAAAGCCGTAAAGAAGAAGATTGGCATCACAGGCATCTGATAACGTCCATGCTGATACACCACCGGTAAACGCA
>WGAD01000217.1 GCA_015489255.1 Anaerolineales bacterium
GTCCAGGTTGATCAGGCCAGGGACGGTGATCAGTTCGGAAATCCCCTGAATGCCCTGGTGCAGCACCCCGTCCGCCATGCGGAAGGCATCTTGCAAACTGGCACGCCGATCGGCCAGTTGCAGCAGCCGGTCGTTGGGGATGACGATCAGGGTGTCGGCATATTCTTTCAAGCGTTCAATGCCCTCGTCAGCGGCTTGCTGCCGCCGCGACCCCTCAAACGAGAACGGCCGGGTGACCACCGCAATGGTCAGCGCCTGGCATTCTTTGGCAATCTGACAGACGATCGGCGCTGCGCCGGTGCCCGTGCCGCCGCCCATGCCAGCGGTCACAAACACCATGTCTGCGCCCTTGACGGCCTCGTAAATGGCCTCGGCGCTTTCTTCCGCCGCCTCGCGCCCTTTCTCCGGGTCGCCGCCGGCGCCCAGGCCGCGGGTCGATTTTTCGCCCAGGCGAATGCGCGTCGGCGCGCTGGAAAGCATCAGGGCCTGGGCATCGGTGTTCATGGCAATGAATTCCACCCCCTGGATGCCTTCGGACATCATGCGGTTGACCGCGTTCGAACCGCCGCCGCCAACGCCAATCACTTTGATGCGGGCAAACGATTCTGCCTGTGCGTTCAATGTCGGGTCCATTCCGTTCCTCCTTGTTGAAAAACCATTTTACTGCAAACCTGCCATCAAGGCAAAAGCCGTTTTAAAAAACCGCGCGCCTTCTCCATCCAACCATCGTTGCGCCCGGCACGATAACGCACCTCCAGTGGACGGGCGTGCATGGTGTTGGCCCAATGCAGCAAGCCAACGCTTGTTGAATAGGCCGGGCTGTCCAATTGATCGGTCATGCCTTGCAAGCCGGTCGGGCGGGCCAACCGAACGGGCATATCTAGCACCTCGCGCGCCAGGGTCAGAACGCCGGGCAGCTGGCTGCCCCCTCCCGTCAGCACCACGCCAGCGGGCAGCAGCCCATCGTAACCGGACCGTTTGATCTCCTTGCGGATGAGCGCGAACAATTCTTCCATGCGCGCCTCGATGATATAGGCCATTTCCAGCCGGTTGATCTGCACATCTTGTTCTTCGCCAAAGGGCCGGATGGTGATCATCTCTTCCGGCGCCACCTCGCGCTGCAAGGCGTGTCCATAGCGGATCTTCAGCTCCTCCGCCTGGGCCGGCGGCAGCCGCAGGCCGACGGCGATGTCGTTAGTCACATGGCTGCCACCGACGGGCATCACCATCGTATGCCAGGCATCGCCGTCCACATAAATGGCGACGTCCGTCGTCCCGCCGCCGATGTCGCAAACGGCTACGCCCATCTGGCGGTCGTCCTCCGTCAGGATGACTTCGCCGGAAGCCAGGGGGTTGAGGACGAAATCCACCACCTGCACGCCCGCCTGGTTGACGCATTGCTCCAGGTTGTTCATCATCGCCCGCGAGGCGGTGATGATGTGGGTCTCGGCCTCCAGGCGGCTGCCGTGCATTCCGCGCGGGTCGCGGATGCCTTCCTGGGCGTCCAGTGCGTAGCCGCGCTGAATGACGTGCACCACTTTTCTATCGGGCGGCACGGAGATCATGCGGGCCTGGTCGAGCGCGCGAATGATGTCGTACTCATCGACCACGCCGCCCTGTACCGAGACCATGCCGCGCCCATTGGTTGAAGAAACATGTTCTCCCGCCAGGCTGACATAGGCCGCGGTCACCGTCATGCCCGAGGTGCTCTCAGCCTGCGCCACCGAACGGCGGATGGCTGCGGTCGTCTTCTCCAGGTCAACTACTGCGCCCTTGCGCATCCCCTGCGAGGGTTCAATTCCCACGCCCAAAATGTGCAAACCGTCCGCTTCCTGGCGCCCCAGCAAGGTGCAGACTTTGGTCGTACCGACATCGATTCCAACGATCACATCAGACATGGTTTAGTATCCTGCTTTGAAATACGGTGCGTGCGGGTCGCCGAGATCGACCAGCAGCGGCTGAACGCCCTCTTGCATCAGCCTGGCGTTCAGGGCCTGGTAAATCCGCAGTTGCAAGGACAAGGCGCGCGGGTCGTGCCCAACAAACACCCGCTGCCCGGAGGCGGTTTGCCAGCCGAGGCCGTAACGAGCATCGTAGATCAGGCGGGCGTCCGCCGGAGCGGCTGCCCCAAGTTCTGCCATGCCCTGCGCCAACGCGGGAGAAATGCGCCCATCGGCGCCCGTCGCCAGGGGGGCGAAGGCCGTCACCGTCGGCAGCGGCGGGGCCTCCTGTCGCGGCAGGAAGAGGACGCCCTCCGCGTCCACCAGGTACAGGCGTCCATCCTGGAGGATGGCCGCGATCGGCTGACGCTCGACCACAGAAACCGCCAGGGAGGGCGGCCAGAAGTGCCGTTCCACCTGCACGCTGACGAATTCCGGGTAAGCCGCGAGCAAGGCAGCTTCCAGTTTCGCCGGTCGCAGCCCCCAAATGGAACGCCCCTGGACCTCCAGGGCAGCCACCACCTCCGCCGCCGATACCTGCTCCAACCCGGTCACCTGTACGTCCGTCAAGCGGAAGACCGGCAAGGTCAACGCCAGCACGATGACCGCGGCCAGCAAAAGGACGGTCAAGCCGGCCCAATGCCGCCGCTGCAAGTGGACGCGGGGCATCCGCAGCCGCCCGCCGGCGGATCGGCGGGCCGCCGGCACAGCCATCGGGACGGCGGCCTCGTAGCGGCGCAGCCGCCGAGAGGGAGAGGCGGCAGCCTGGCTGCGCCGCGAAACGACATGCACCGGGTCTGGGCGCGGGGCGTTGCGCCGTCTGCGGCGTGCGTTCATGGTTGCCTCCTGAAGCGGCGTTCAGTGCGATCGCGCTCGGCTTTGCGTTCCAAAGCCAGGGCAATCAACCGATCGACCAATTCTGCGTAGGAAAGGCCGCTGGCCTCCCATAATTTGGGATACATGCTAATCTGGGTAAAGCCGGGGATGGTGTTAACTTCATTGAGATAATACCGGCCCGTTTCCCGATCGAGGAGAAAATCCACGCGGGCCATGCCGGCCCCATCGATGGCCTTGTAGGCCTGTACGGCAACTTGTTGTAATTCTGCGGTCAAAGAATCCGACAACGGCGCCGGAATGAGCAGGCCGGAGGTGCCGTCTTCATACTTGGATTCATACGTATAAAATTCGCGGCTGGGGAGGATCTCTCCGGGCACCGAGGCAATCGGATCGTCGTTTCCCAGGACGCTGATCTCAATCTCTCGCGCGGGAACGCCGCGCTCGATCACCACGCGGCGATCGTAACGCGCCGCCTCGCGCAGCCCGGCCAGCAAATCGGCGCGGTTGTGACATTTGCTCACGCCCACCGAGGAACCCAAATTGCAAGGCTTAGTGAAAAAGGGATACGCCCCCAATTGTTCCACCCGGTCGGCGACGGCTTCGGCATCGGCCTCAATCTCGCGCCGCAGCGCCAGCACAGCCGGCACAACCGGGATGCCATGCGCCTGCATCACATCCTTGAAGATGCCTTTATCCATGCCAACCGCCGCCCCCACGACGCCCGCGCCAACGTAGGCCAGGTCGGTCAGCTCCAGCAAGCCTTGCAACGTGCCGTCCTCGCCAAAGGTGCCGTGCAAAACCGGAAAAACCACATCCACTTCGGCCACCGGCGTCAGGCGTCCGTCTGCCAGAGAAAACAACTGCGGGCGCGAGGGGTCAGGCAGCAAAGTTACCTCCGGCAGGCCCTCGATCCGATCGTTGAGGAAACGGTCGATGACGTTTTCGCCGCCCAGCCAGCGCCCCTCGCGCGTGATGCCAACCTGAAAGACCTGGTAACGGTCGGCGTCCAGCACCTGCAAAACAGAACGCGCCGATTGCAAGGAAACGTCGTGCTCGCCAGAGCGCCCTCCAAACAAAACCAGCAGACGCAGTTTTTTCGTCGTCATAGCACCTCACCATTCGCCAAGCAATTCAATTTCCAGTTCCAGTTCAACGCCAAATCGTTCGTACACGGTTTGGCGCACTTTTTCAATCAGGGCGCGGACATCTGCGGCCCGGGTTTGCCCGTGGTTGACGAAGAAATTGGCGTGCACCGGGCTGACTTCCACGTTGCCGATGCGCAGCCCTTTGAGGCCCGCCGCTTCAATCAAACGACCGGCATAGTCGCCCGGCGGGTTCTTGAACATCGATCCCATGCTGGCCCCAGGCGGCTGCGAAGCTTTGCGGCGCGCTGTCCACTCGTTCAAGCGCGCCTGAACCGCTTGCGGATCGTCCGCTTGCAGGCCCAGTTCGACAGCCAGCACCACCCCCGACAGCTGGCCGCGTTTGAGCGCGCTGGTGCGGTAGCCATAGCCCAGTTCTTCCGCCGTCACACGGCGGCGCCCCTGCGGGGTGAGTACCTCTGCCCAGCGCAGACAACCGGCCACATCGCCGCCGAAGGCGCCAGCGTTGCCATACACCGCCCCGCCCAGCGTCCCGGGCACGGCTGCCGCCCATTCCAGCCCCGCCAGCCCCTGCGCCGCTGCGCGGCGGGCGATCAGGGAAAGAGAAGCGCCCGATTCGGCCCACACGCTGGCGGCCTGGAAACGCACGGCGCGCGCCCGATTGAGCAGCACCACGCCGCGTATGCCGGCGTCGCTGATCAAAACATTGGAGCCGCCGCCCAACAGGCGAAAAGGAACGCCAGCCTGCCACAGCGTCGTCACGACCGTCGCCAGTTCGTCCGCCGAGGCGACGATCAGCAGGTAGTCCGCCGGGCCGCCGATACGGGCGGAGGTATAAGGCGCCAGTGAGGCCTCTTCCTGAAAACGATCGCCCAAGAGGGCGCGCAGCCGCGTCTGCCAGGCGGTCATCTCATCCGCTCCTGCAAAGATTGCGCCACGCGGGCGCTGATTTCCACTGCATCGCCAGCCGAAAGCACCAGCAGCACATCGCCCGGCCGCAAAGCCTCCAGCAAGGAGGCAACCGCGGCCTCGTGCGTTGGCACGAAGTGCACCGCCGGATGCTGAATCTCCGCGGCGATATCGGCGCCCGAGAAACCTTGCGCCGTTTCGCGCGCCGCGTAAATTTCCGTCACCAGGACGCGATCCGCCGCCGCAAAAGCCTGGGCAAACTCAAAAGCCAGCGTTCGCGTGCGCGAATAGGTATGCGGCTGCCACAAGGCCCAAATACGCGCTTGCGGGTAACGCTGCCGGGCAGCCTCTAAGGTCGCCCGGATCTCCGTGGGATGGTGGGCGTAATCATCGATCACCGTGATGCCATCCCATTCGCCGCGGATCTCGAAGCGCCGCCCGGTGCCGGAAAATTCGCCCAAAGCGCGGGCAGCCTCCACCGGTGAAAGGCCAAGCACCATGACGGCAGAAAGGACCGCCAGCGCGTTGCGCACGTTGTGGTCGCCGGGCAATTGCAAGTCAACGGGAATGCCCCGCATGGCTTCGGGCGTCAGATTGGAGAACACATCAAAGGAGATGCCGCCGCGGTCATTCAGGCGTGGGTTGCGCGCCAGCGTCCACAGAGGGCTGGCGATCGTCTTGCCCACCGGCAGGGAGTAGGCCACCGTGCGCCGCCTCAGTTGGCGCGCCTTACCAATCAACGCCCGCGCGCCGGCATCATCAGCACAGGCGATCAGCGTGCCATCGAAAGGCAACAAGCGGACAAAGCGCTCAAACGCCTGCACCATATCTACAAACGTCGGATAACAATCCGGGTGATCGTGCTCCACATTGGTGACGATCGCCAGCTGCGGCTTCAGGCCGAGGAACATACGATCGTACTCATCGGCCTCGATGACAAAATGGCGGCCCTGCCCTGCATGGGCGTTGACGCCCAAATTTTGCAGCACACCCCCGACGATGAACGTCGGGTCTTCACCCAGACGGTGCAGTGTCCAGGCCAGCATCCCGCTGGTGGTGGTCTTGCCGTGCGTGCCCGCTACGGCCAGGCCGATCTTGTCGGCCATCCAGTCGCCCAGGAATTGATCGCGCTTGAGGAGCGGCAAGTTGCGCTGTCTGGCCGCCTGAACTTCGGGATTGTCTTCCGGGATAGCCGAAGAACGGATGACTACATCGACCCCGTCCAGGTGGGCAGGATCATGCCCGGGGTACACG
>WGAD01000218.1 GCA_015489255.1 Anaerolineales bacterium
GCAGCAGGGCGGTGAGCCCCAGTCCCAGCAAAAAGAAGGCCAGCAACGAGCCGCCCAGCGGCCACTCGTTGTCTGGCAACTGCCGCAACACTGCCACAGCCAGCAAGATCATCAACGCGCCAAAGGCGCTCTCTGCCAGGCGCACGGGAAGCCCCGCTTGCGCCGCCAGCCCCAACACGCCACCCCAGACCAGCAGCCAGCCTGCCCAGGTTCGGTTCATCGCCTTCACTCCTGTACCACGCGCACGGTACCCAACCCGTTCTCTATGTACAAATGCAGGCGCCCGTCAGGTGATTCCGGCTCATGCACATAAAGCCCGTCTTCCCGCAGCTGAAAGGTGTCCCTGTCCACTTCATGCCGCCCCATGCCGCGAAGCGTCATGTAAACTGCCACCCGAGGCGGCACACGCACCGTCAAATGGGATAGCCCCATCTCCAATCGCATGTGCGATTCGCCCTCTTCCGGGCAGGTGAGATCAACCTGCGTCATGCCGCCTTCCAGCTGCAATTCTGCCACCCGCAAGCTGCGCAAATCCAGGTGCAAACGTCCCATGCCAGCCTCCAGCCGCAAATTCCAGGGCACGGCTTCAGAAAGTTCTACCTGCCAGTCATTGGACAGCCAGGGTGTCCGCGGCCCCAACGTCAGGTACATGACCAGGCGCCCATCCACCAGTGTGGTGCGGGAATCCAGCAGCCCGTCCGCATTGATCCGCGCAGCCTTCCGCGAGGGGGCGCCGCCGCGCACCTGAATCGCGCTGGCATCGGCCTTCATCGTCAACAGGCCCTGTTGCGCTCCGTTCAGGGCAACCTCCAGCCAGTCTTCCGCCGCCGCAGGCGCCGCGTTTGTCGTTCCCGCAAGTAAGCGTCTCGCCCGGGGCCAGCCGATCAGCCAGGCGCCCGCCCAGATCGCCAGCAGCGGCCAAAACCATCCCCAGGGATCGGGCACATTCAGCAACAAAAGGACGCCAAGCCCGAGCAACGGCGGCCCCCAAAACAGTGAAAACGCGCTACGCCGCCTCATCTGCGCCCTCCTGCGGCCACAACCCGCGCGCTGTCAGATACAGCCCCAGCAAAATCAAGATCGCCGCCGGGCCATAATTGCCCAACAAATTCAAGGCGCCGGTCAGCGCGCCAAAGACCAGCAAGAACACGGCGCTGACCACCATCAAGTTGATTCCGCGCCGCAGGTAATAGGCCCGGTCTGCACGCCAGAAGATCCCGCGCAAGAACAGGCCCGCGCCCACAAACCCTGGGATCAGCGTCCACAAGTAGGCCCAGGAGTTCCAACGATCGCTGAGCACCTGATAATAGAGGATGCCGCCCACTCCGGCGACAATTGTGCCAGAAACGACCATTCCCGGCGCGTCGAAAATCAGCGCCATCAAGAACAGCAAGCCGCCCAATACAATCAGGTTGGCCGGCCAACCGTACAGGACTTGCAGCCGCTGCTGCCAGATCGTGTTTTGCTTCAAAAACAGTAAAACACCGCCGGCCACCAGCAACACGATTCCCATTCCCAAACGGGAACGCCGCGACAATACCTTATTCATTTATTATCTCCTGAGGAAAAGATGAACATCAATGCCAGATGCGAAACGAGGTGCTGGCCTCGCCAGAAAGCCCGCCCGCCTGCACAGAAACGTGGACGCGCACCACGGCGCCAGCAGGCAAATTGGAAAAGGCAAGCTGCTGGCGGGCGATGCCGCGCTCATCGGTTTCGAAGACAAAGACTTCGCGGCTGCCATCCGGCCAGGTGACTTCCAGCTCCCCCTGGACGCCTGCCAGCGGCTGAAAGGCTTGATCGCGCACGATGACGAACAAGGTCTGCTCACCGCTCTGCCGGGTAACCGACTGCCGGACGAAGACGCGCACATCCAGCGCCAGCGGGCGGATGCGGGCGTTAGGCGCCACCGCCTGCCGCAAGGAGGGGTCTTCACCCACGCGATCGAAATAGGCCAGCCCCAAAGGCGCCACGGCCACCTTTTGTCCCCCGCTCATCCAGGGGCGCCATTCCAGGCGGGCGTTTTCGAAATCTTGCACAATGCGCCCATTGTAAAATTCAAAGGGAGAAATCGGCTGCCCAAAGACCGCCTCGCCGCCGTGGGCTTCAAAAAATTCCAGGAAGGCGTAACAAACCGAATAGCCGCTGTCGAAGGCGCGGCAGGCCGAAGGATTGTTGATGTGAATCCCGGGCAAGGGCGCGTAAAGCGCTTTGCCGATGGGGGTCGGCTGCACCGGCTGACCCGGGGCCTGTTCCAGGCGCATGTTTTCAAAGTATTGCACCCGTTTGCCATCCCGAATCAACTGCTCGGTGATCGGATAACCGAGCACGATCTCTGCCTGTGGGACGCTTTGATAGTATTCCCAGAAATCCCCCTGCACATAATGGCCGGTTTCCGGGAAGTAGCGATAGTCTTCGGCGCCTCCTTGCGCCAGGGCAACGCCCCTCGAGGGCGCCGCCAGTATCACCAGCACGCTTACCACAAACAGGGCACCCAACCGCCGCAATTTCATGGCTTCATTATACTGTTTTCTGCAACGGGGGACAACCGCTTTTCAGCGCATCTACAATACGTTCTGCGGCGCGTCCATCGCCAAAGGGGTTGGCTGCCCGCGCCATTTCGGCGTAAGCCGCCTCATCATCCAGCAGCCTGGTCGCTGCAGCGACGATCGAGTCGGCGTCCGTTCCCACCAGGCGCAACGTGCCCGCTTCCACCCCTTCCGGCCGTTCGGTTACCTCGCGCAAGACCAGCACGGGTTTGCCAAAGGCTGGCGCCTCCTCTTGCAAGCCGCCGGAGTCGGTCAACACCAGAGCGGCAGCCTTCATCAGGTGCACCAGGGGCAGATAATCCAGCGGGGGGAGCAGGTGGACGTGCGGAACGCCCTCCAGCAGACGATGCACCGGCTCTTGCACACGGGGGTTCAGATGCACCGGATACACGATCTCTACATCGCCACGGGACGCCAGGCGGCGCAAAGCCCGGCAAATGTTCTCCAACGGCTGCCCGAAGTTTTCCCGCCGGTGAGCGGTCACCAGCAAAAGCCGGCGTCCTCCCAGGCGGGCGAGCAGGTCTTCCACTTGCGGCGGAACCGGTTGGGCTGCCGCCCAGTGCAAGGCGTCGATCACCGGGTTGCCGGTCACATGAATGTGCGCCGCCGGCACCCCCTCTTGTAACAGGTTGCGGCGGGCGCGCTCCGTCGGCGCAAAATGCAAATCGGCCACCACGCCAGCCACCCGCCGGTTGACCTCCTCCGGGAAGGGCTGCCATTTATCGAAGGTGCGCAAACCGGCCTCCACATGCCCCACACGAATACGACGGTAATAGGCGGCCAAGGCCGTGATGATGACGGTCGTGGTATCGCCCTGCACCAGAACCCAGTCGGGCTGAACGCGCTCCAGCACTGGGTCCAGATGAGCAAAGACCGCCGCAGCCAGCTGCGCCAGGCTTTGCCCCGGGCGCATCAAGTTCAGGTCGAAATCGGGATTAATTTGGAATAAGTTTAACACCTGGTCCAGCATTTCCCGGTGCTGAGCCGTGACGCACACCAGAGATTCCACGCCGGGAGTTTGCGCCAGCCGCTGCACAACTGGCGCCATCTTCACGGCCTCGGGGCGGGTGCCAAAAACCGACAATACGCGCATGGCCTACTCCATCCCCACGCCCAGGCGATGATAGGAAAAACCGGCCTCCTGCCAATCGTAACCGCTCCAGCCGTTGACCGTATCCACCACCAACCGCGCCGGGGTCTTTTGGGACAACGCTTGCGGAGTCAGGGTGTGGAAAACAGTATGGTTGACGAGCAGCAACACGGCCTCGGCCTTCTCCACCGCCGCATCCAGCGAGGGGACAGTCGTCAGGCCTGGCAATAGCGCCTGCGGCGCAAAGGGTTCATAGGCCAGGACCTGGGCGCCGGCTTCTTGCAGCAGGCGCACCACTTCCACCGCCGGGCTTTCACGCAAGTCATCCACATCTGGTTTATAGGCCAACCCCAGAGCGGCGATACGCCGCCCCTCCAGCCCTCCCAGTGCCCGCTGTGTCAGTTCGCGCACAAAATGCGGCTGCCCGTCATTGACCTGGCGTGCGGTATAGATCAAATCGGCGAGGTGCGGTGCGCCTTCAACGAAGAACCAGGGGTCTACGCTGATGCAATGCCCGCCAACCCCCGGCCCCGGGCGCAAGATCTGCACCCGGGGGTGCAGGTTGGCAATCTCAATCGCCTGCCAAACGTCCACCCCGAAGTATGCCGCCAGGCGAGAAAATTCGTTGGCAATGGCAATGTTCACATCCCGATACGTGTTTTCCATGATTTTGACCATCTCCGCGGTGGTCGCATCGGTTGTGATGATCTCGCCTTTGACGAAAATGCGGTACAGATCGCGCCCGGCAGCGGCCGATTCGGGCGTCAGCCCGCCGATGACGCGGGCGTTTTCCACCAGTTCGCGCAAGATCTGCCCAGGCAACACCCGCTCGGGAGAATAGGCCAGGTAAAAATCTTCCCCGGCCTTCAAACCAGAACGCTCCAGAATGGGCGCGACCAGGCGGGCCGTGGTCTGCGGGGGAGACGTGGATTCCAGCACCACCAGGTTGCCCGGCTGCAAAACCGGAACAATGGCCTCAGCAGCCGCCTGGACAGCGCGCATATCGGCCTTTTTGAAGCGTTTCCCATGCGCTTCTCCCCACGCTTCTTCATAAAAAGGCGTTGGCACCGCGATAATGAAGGCATCGGCAGTTTCCGGCTGCTCGGCAACGCGTAACCGCCCCGACTGTAGCGCCGACTGCACCACCGCCTGCAACCCGGGTTCGTGAATATGAATCTCACCCCGCCGCAGCGTTGCCAGCACCTGCGGGTTGACATCCACCCCCACCACTTCCACGCCGTGGGTGGCAAAAGTGCTGGCCGTAGGCAGGCCAATATACCCCAGACCTAGAACACAAATCTTGTCAAAAGTCACCATTCGCTCCTTCGTTACAACGGACACCGCCGTTGGGAATAATCTGGCGCCGGAAAATTGTACCGTCATCCCGTTTGCCTGTATAATAATTTTATCGCAAGAAAGGACCAACCCCATGACCACCCTGTTCAACCCCGATCTGGCTTACCTCGCCCTGCTGGGCGGCATCATGATGGGAATGATGGCCTTCATCACCCCCGGCACCGGCCTGATGGAGGCGCTGTCTGTCTTTTTGCTGGGTGCAGCCGGATACGGCCTGTTGCAATTTGGGGTGCGCAGTTGGGCGCTGCTCATCATCCTGCTGGGCGGCGCGGCTTTGCTGGCGGCCTACCGCCGTCCCCGCCCCGCACAGACGATCGGCAGCATCTTCGCCCTGGCGATCGGCGCCGGCTTGCTCTACCCGCAGGCTCACCTGCTCCTGGTGGTCAGCGGCGGCCTGATCTTCAGCGCCATGATGTGGTTCATGCACCACCAAATGCAATCCGTGCCTCCCCTGCCCGCCAACACCTCGCTTGAGGAGGCAATCGGCCAAATTGGCGAAGCCAAAACAGAGATCCACCACGAAGGCAGCGTGCAAGTCGGCGGGCAACTCTGGAGCGCTCGCAGCGAAACCCCCATTCCGGCGGGCAGCACGGTGCGCGTGCTCAATGCCGAAGGGTTCATCTTGACTGTGGAAATGGTCGCCGGGCCTCCCGCCCCCGAAGAACCACCCCTCTAACCCTCTATTTTCTCTAAGGAAGGAGAAACACAACCCTATGGATACCTTGATCTCTTCCATTTGCCTGTTCGGCTTTGTGGTGATCGGCATCTTCGTGCTCTTTGCCCGCACAGTAATCGTCGTCCAGCAGTACGAGCGCCTGGTCGTCTTCCGCCTGGGGAAGGCGCTGCCAGCCCGCAAGAGCCTGATCGCCGGCTCCGGCCCCGGACTGGTCATCCTGATCCCCTTCATAGACCGCGCCCGGCGGGTTGACCTGCGCGAACAGGTGCGCGAAGTGCCTCACCAAACGGCCATCACCAAAGACAACGCCGCCATTTCCATCGATTTTATCTGGTACTTCCAGGTCATCGACCCCGCGGCCAGCGTGCTGAACGTCAACAACTTCGAGGCCTCCGCCGCCGGCATTGCCACCACCACCCTGCGCGCCGTCATCGGCTCCATCACCCTCGATGAAGCCCTCTCAGAACGAGAACGCATCAACCTCCTGTTGCGCACCCGCCTGGACGAAGTCACCGAGCGCTGGGGCGTCAAAGTGACCAATGTCGAAATCCGCGAGATCGTGCCGCCGCGCGAAATCCAGGACGCGATGAACAAACAAATGTCCGCCGAACGCATCCGCCGCGCCGTGGTCACCGAATCGCAAGGTCAGCGCGAAGCCGCCATCAACGTGGCAGAGGGCGAAAAACAGGCGGCCATCCTGCGCGCCGAAGGCGAAAAGCAATCCGCCATCTTGCGCGCCCAGGGTGAACGCGAAGCACAGATCCTGCGCGCCGAAGGTTACGCCCGCGCGCTGGAAAGCATCTTTGGCGTGGCGCAAACCATCGACAAGAACACCATGACCCTGCAATACTTCGAAACGCTCAAGAGCATGGGCCAGGGCGCCTCGACCAAATACATCTTCCCCATGGAGTTCACCAGCCTGCTGCAATCCTTTGCCGAACGAAACGAATAAACCCCTCCAACCCGCCAGCGGCGCGCCGTCAGGCGCGCCGCTTTCACATGCCCGGGAAGCATGAACACACCTTACGACATTCAAGAAGCCACCCTGCGCGACCTGGCCGCCCTGCGCCGCCTGGAAAAGATATGCTTTCCGCAAGACGCCTGGACCCTGCCAGATTTGATCGCCGTCCTCACCCTGCCCGATATCGTGCGCCTGAAAGCCGTTCACCAAACGCAAATGATCGGCTTCATTGTCGGCGACCCCCGCGCCCACAAAGGCTTTTCGTGGATCGCCACCGTCGGCGTTCTGCCCGCCTGGCGCGGGCAAGGCATCGGACGGGCGTTGATGGAAGCCTGCGAAGCCCGTCTGCCCACCCCGCGCATCCGCCTGACGGTCCGCCAGGACAACCTTGCCGCTATTCATCTATACGAAACCCTGGGGTACGAAGGCGTAACCATCTGGAAACATTACTACCGGGACGGCGCCTCCGCCCTGGTCATGGAAAAGGTCAATCTCCATGCACTTCCCTGAAGACACCCGCTCCCTCCCCCCTGTCATCTGGGTCGACACCCCTGCCGATCTGGCGCGCGCTGCCCGCCAGTGGGCGCGCGAACCGCGCCTGGCCATAGATACCGAATCCAACGGGC
>WGAD01000219.1 GCA_015489255.1 Anaerolineales bacterium
AACCCGGACGACCCGCTGCGGCAAGAGGAACGGTTCTGTTACCAATGCCACGATGGCAGCGTGGCCTCGGTGGATGTCCAGGCGCAGTTTGCGCGCATGTCCCGCCACAACGTGACCGCCAGCGACCAGGCCGATGGGTCACAAGTGGAATGTAACAATTGTCACAATCCGCATACGGCGAGCAGCGTCAACCGCCTGGCGGATCCGGATACCGGCTCCCCCTGGAGCGGCCCGCTGGCCGCCTTCTGCCAGGCTTGCCACGATGGCGCCCCGCCCGCCGGAGTAACCTTCGCCGCTGGCGGCAGCGGCGATCCGATCTCCCTACATTCCAACCTGGATGCGACCGGGGTAGAAGCGCCTTTCTCCGTCTCTTGCGAGCAGTGCCACCTGCCGCACGGGGCTGACAACCTGGCGTTGGTGCGCGACTGGGTGGTGATCAACCCGCCGGATCTCGTCGGCCCGGTGACGTTTACCGCCCGCACAGGCCCAAATTCTTTCGACGACGGCCTCAACCCTTTGGAGACGCGCATTTGTACGGCCTGCCACGCCGATGCACGCAACCCGGGCTACCCGATGAACGTTCACGTTGGCGGAGCCGGGCATAACGGCGGCCTGGACTTCACCGCCAGCGATTGCGTGCTTTGTCACCCGCACGATGTGGACAACAACAGCCTGACCAACGACGGCTTCATGCCCGACCCGAAGTGTGTGGGGTGTCACCAGTTTGCGCTCGGCGGTCGTCGGCAAGTCGTCGGCGCCGGGGGCGATTTTTCCAACACCAGCCACCACGTGCAGGGCAGTGTGACGGATGAAGATTGCAAGCTCTGCCACGATACCAGCCAGCACCAGAGCGGGGTGGTGTACCTGTACGACGTGGATACCGGGCTGAGCATGGCTTACACCGGCGGCATGATTCCAGAGTCGTTTTGCCTGGCCTGCCACGATGCCGATGGCGCCAATGGCGATACCACGCCCTTCAGCGACGCCCTGGCCGTGCCGGACATTGCTGCCGGCTGGGGGGCCTCCTCTCATGCCGCTGGACTGACCTGCTACGATTGCCACGACAATGGACATGGTTCGAACAAGATCGGCTTGCTCAGCGCCTGGAATGCCCTGCCGGATGGCGATCCGGACGATCCGCTGCGGCAGGAGGAACGATTCTGTTATCAATGCCACGATGGCAGCCAGGCAGCCACCGATTTGCAAACGGAATTTGCCCGGGCTACGCATCATGATGTGGCCCTGACCGACCAGGCCACGGGGGCGAAAGTAGAATGCATCAACTGCCATAATCCACACCTGGATACGGCGACCGTGCCCAATATCTCCCCGGACGATTGGTACCAGCCGTGGACAGGCCGCCGGGTGGATTTCTGCCTGGCCTGTCATGATGGCACGCCGCCGACGGGCACCGGGCCGGCGCCGGCTGTGTCTTTGCCGCCTTCCTGGGAGGGGACAGGATACAACAAAGCGGCTTATGTGGGCAGCACCCACGATAGCAACCTGGGTGCCTGGGGGTGCAGCCATTGCCATGCAGAGCACGGTTCCGATAACCTTGCCCTGCTGCTTGAAGCCTATGCGGTCAATGATTACAACCCCTATACCGTGGCCGATTATGCGGTGTGCTGGATCTGTCATTTGGAGCCCAAGGTGCTGAGCTGGAACAGGAATGACAGAAATCATTTCGGCAGGCTGCATCGCAGACACGTCTCCAACGAGGATACGCCTTGCGTGGTGTGTCACGATGCTCATGCCCCCTGGGATGCCGGAGAACCCGGGCTGGTGAGCTTCGATGTGGCCGAGCGCACCAATTCTTATTATGCGTATGACTTCCAGATCCTGCCGGGTTACAACCTGAGCACGGCCTTTTACCTGACTGCAGGTGATACGCGCGGCGGTTGTTTTGTAGATTGCCATGGAGGAAACCACAACCCCGAAGAATATGATCGCACCAGCAATATCCTGACGTATGATTGTTCGGCCTGTCACCCGTGAACGAGGTGTTATGATGGCCTCTTTCTTGCGCGGCTTTTTGTGGAAATGGTTGCTATGCAGCGGGTTGCTCTGTCTTGTTGCCTGTACGGCTGGTAATGCGTTACCGGGCGGCGATCTACCTGGCCCGGAAGCCGTTTGGTCGGTGATCCCCCTGGATGTGACCCCGCTCCCTGACCATTCGCAACGTGCGAGAAATGCTCATCCCGACGCTGATCGTCATTGATGTGGCTGTTTTTCTGGCAAGCGTGGTGGCTATGATCTTCTTTGCCCACCACATTGCGGGCCCGGCATACCGCCTGGGGAAAACCCTCCGCGTCCTGGCCGATGGCGAGCAGCCGCCACCGGTGCGTTTGCGCAAAGGCGATTATCTGACCGAACTGGCCGAGGAGACGAACCGTCTCTTCCAGGCATGGGAGGCGCAACGGATGGCTTGCCAGCGGGAGATTGAAGCCCTGTCGGTTGTGTTGGAGCCGGCGCGGGCGTGTTTGTCGGATGAAGAGCGGTTGCGCTTGCAAGAGGCGCTCACACGCTTGAAGGAGAGAGTGCATTGACCGTTATGGTGCGTCGCAGGATCTGGTGGCTGGCCTTGTGTCTCGCCCTGGGACTGGGCCTGGGGATGAGGGTGGCACACGCCTCCTCCTCGGACAACCCGCGCCTGCGTACCACCTACCGGCAGCGCACGGTTTACCACTGGTTCCTGGCGCGCTGGGCAGATAACCAGATCGTTTGCGATTTGTACCTCTCCCGCGAGGGGCCTCCCACCCTGGAAGACGTGCGGCGGGGATGCGGCGAAAACATCATGCGCCAGTGGCAGCGCACGCCTGCCTGCCCGACGGCTTCCAGCGGGTGCAGCGGCCTGTATCTGGTGTTTGGCGGGGCGTATGAATATACCGAAGCCGTATCGGTCTTGCTCGATCCGCCGCAGATGACCATTTCTTTGCCCGGGTGCTTGCCGCAAGGGGATGGATACTATTATTGCGCCAGCCTCCCTCGCCTGCATTTGGAAGCCAGCGAACCGGTGTTCGGTGAAGACATCTTGCGCATTGAAGTGCGCCTGGGCAACGTGCAGACTTCCTGCGAAGGGAGTGTGTGCGAAGTTCCGCTGAGGCAAACCGGCACAGAGGGCGCCGACCTGACGTTTTGGGCTGTTTCCTCCCTGGGCGATACCAGCGCGCGCTATAGCGCCCGTTTGCGCGTACGGGCGGATGACCCTGCCAGGCCAGACCGGGGCCCCTGGCATGTGACGTTGGTCAGCGATCGCCTGCCGACGGCGGCATGTGCCAACCTGTGGGGGGCGCTGCCGCCCGAGGGCGGATTGCCGGCATGGCTGCGCACGCCTGAGGATGCGGACGCACTGGCGACTGACGCTCCCTACACCTACCTGGCGGGACAATTGATCCTTTTTGGACAGGTGGAGGCCTCTGGGTGCGCCGATGGCGGCGTACTGCGGGGAGGCGCGGCCTCGCCTTGTGGTCTGGAAGCTGCCCGCGGCCAGTTGACTTTCTGGCAAAACCGCTTCGATAACGGCATCTGGCTGGCGGCGCAGAAAGCCGCGGTGCCGCCGACAACCCTCAAACGACTGTTGGCGCAGGAAAGCCAGTTTTGGCCCAACCGCATCGGACGGGCCGGGGAATTCGGCCTGGGGCAATTGAGCCTGGCAGGTACCGACGCACTGCTGCTCTGGACGCCGGAGTTTTTTGCTGCTTTTTGCCCGCAATATCTTTCCCCGTCACGGTGTGCGGCTGGCTATGCCGACCTGACGGCGGAAGAACAAACCCTGCTGCGCGGCGCCGTGATGCAAGCCGTGGACGCCGTCTGCCCCACTTGCCCGTTGGGGCTCGATTTCGATAAGGCCGAAGACAGCCTGGAAGTCTTTGCTTATGCTTTGCAGGCCAGCTGCCGCCAGGTAGATCAGGTGGTGCGCAACCTGACCGGGCAGAACCCGGGTTGGGTGAGCAACTATGAAGACCTGTGGCGGTTTACGCTGGCAAATTACAACGCCGGTTCGGGTTGCCTGGCTGCCGCCTTGCAGCAGGCGCGCGCCGAAGATTTGCCGCTCTCCTGGCAGTCGGTGGCCCCCTTGCTGGATGCCGAATGCCCCGGAGTGCGCCACTATGTGGAGAGCCTCACACGCTAGGGCTGTCGATGCGCGCGGGCAAATCTCCAGCCGGGAAGACATCGGCAAAGGCTTCGGGGCAATACCGCTCTACCATCTCGCTGGTGAGCGCATTGGCGCGGCAGATTTCAGCGTAGAAATCCGCGGAAGGGCGCTTGCTGCGCTTTTGGCTGGTTGTATCCAGCGCCCAGAGGCCAAAGCGCTGCTCCCAGCCGCGTTCCCATTCGAAGTTATCGACCAGCGTCCAGTGAAAATATCCCTTGACGGGGATATTGAAATTGATGGCCTGCCACGTGGCGCGGAGGTGTTGCGCCAGGTAACGGCGGCGCAGACCGTCGGCTTCGTCCTCCACGCCGTTTTCCGTAATCAGGATCGGTTTGCCAAATTGGGAAGCCCACTTCAGGCTGCGAAAGAGGCCCTCCGGACGGTTGGCAATCATCCCGCCTGGGCTGAGGTCGCTGCCTGGCGGGTGCACCCGCTGGGCAAAAAGGTGATGTCTCCGCCGCCAACTGAAGCGGATGACATCGGCACTGTAGTAATTAAGTCCAAAGAAATCTTGTGTGCCGCGGGCCTCTGGCAGGCGCACGCGCCCCAGCGGGCTGCGAAAAACGCCGGTGACGATAGCCGTCGGGAAACCCATGTTGAAGGCGTTGTATTGTACGCGGCGGGCGAGCCGGTCCAAAGGGTGGCGCGGGCGGGCGGCCTGCATGGGGCGGTAGTGCCAGGCATAACCGACGCGGGCCTCTGGCTGCACTTCGTGAATGGCGTGGTAAGCGGCGGCATGGGCGCGCAATAGGCCAACCAAGACGCGCTGCGCGCGGCGCGGGTCTTGCAGGCCGGGGGGGAACTCGCCGCTGGCGTAGCCGAGGGCGGCGTAAATATTGGGTTCGTTGATGGTCACCCAATGGGAGACGTATTCGCGCAGGGCAGAGACGACCTTGCGGACAAAGCGGGCAAAGCGTTGGGGAGCGTCTGTCGCTTCCCAGCCGCCATGTTCAGCAAACCAGAGCGGGTCGGTGAAGTGATGCAGGGTAACCAGGGGCATCAGCCCGCGTTCCACCATGCCGCGCGCCATACGGCGGTAATGGTCCAGCGCTTCTTCATCCCATTGGTCGGGAGTTGGCTGGATGCGGCTCCATTCCACCGAAAAACGGTGGGCGTTCTGGCCGCCCTCGGTGGCACGATCCAGGTCCTCCTTCCAGCGGCCGGCCCACCAGTCGCAGGCGCGGCCTGCGCGTCCGCGGGTGTGGCCGAGGGCTTCCCATTCGGCCCAGGTGTTGTTGGTGTTTTGTCCTTCTACCTGATGGGCGGCGGTGGCCGTCCCCCAAAGAAAACCACGTGGGAAATGATACTCGGCTGCGATCATCCTTGATCCTTCGATAAACGGGAGAGATAAGCCAGGTAAAGCGCCACAGAACCGGCGACGGCAGCATTGAGCGATTCGATCTTGCCCCTCATGGGCAGGCGCACAACGACATCGCACGATTTGGCCGTGAGGGGGCGCATCCCGCGCCCCTCCGAACCGACAACCAGCCCCAGCCCGCCGCGAAAGAAGGCCGGTGCGGTGGATTGTAAGGGCCGCCCGCCTTGATCCAGCCCAACGATCCAGAGGTCGGCCTCCTTCAGGCGTGCAATGGCCTGGTGCAGGTTCAGGCGGGCGATGAGCAGGTGCTCGCTGGCGCCGGAAGAAGCGTTGACCACTGCCGGCGTCACTTGGGCGCTGCGCGCCGAGGGGATGAGAAGGCCGTGAACCCCCACGGCCTCCGCCGTGCGGATCACCGTCCCCAGGTTTTGCGGGTCTTGCAGGGTGTCGAGCAAGAGAAGGAAGGGCGCTTCCCCGCTGGCCCGAGCGTGGGCCAGGATGGCAGGCAGATCGCTGTAGGGGTATTCGTCAACTTCGAGCGCCACGCCCTGGTGGGCGGGGTGGATGGCGTCCAGGCGGGAGCGGGGCACGCGCTGGACCGGGATGCGGGCGGCTGCGGCCAGTTTCAGCGCGGCGGCCAGCTGGCGTTTGGGGCGTACGCCTTCGGCCAGCAGCAGGCGGTAGGCCCGCCGTCGGCTGGCGCGCAGGGTTTCGTAGACGGCGTTGCGGGAGTAGATGAATTCATGCATGGGGGTATTGTACATGAAAACAGGTCTGCCTCAGGCTAAAATGCGGCCACGACCAGGCTCGAAGCCGCCATCAGCGCAAGGGGAAGCAATGCCTGGCGGCGCAAGGCTGCCGAACCGGCGAGGAGCAGCAGGATGATTTTGCCCAGGATATTGGCGCCGGTTGCCAGCAGTAACGCCTGGACGGCCACCTGGCGGGTGATCTCCCGACCTGCCATTTGCGATAGCGACAGGGTGATGGGGTCGATCTTCGTCAGCCCGGAGAGAAAACTGGCAAGATACGTGCCGATTTCTCCCAGGGCCTGGTTGGCGAGGGTGGTCAAGAAGAGGATGGCGCCGAAGAGCAGGCCAATTTGAATGGCCGGCCACAAGCGGAATGGGTTGTTGAAGTCGGAAGGGATGCTTTCATCGGAACTTGTGGTGCGCCAAAGATACAGGCTGCTGACCAGGCCGACGGCAAAAGGCAGCAGCAGGCGTCCCCACACCTCGCCCGCAAGCGAGGGGTTGAAGGCCAGTACTTCCACCAGGACGCGGAGATACATGGTGGACGAGGCGATGACAATGCCGGCGGCCAGATGCCGCACCAGGGATGGGTGGGCGCGGCTGCGCTCGGCGAAGCTGAGCGTGAGCGCGGTGGTCGAGACCACGCCGCCGAGTAAGCTGGTGATCCAGATGCCGCGAGAACGCCCGAACAATTTGATTGCCAGGTAGCCAGAAAAACTGATCGCCGAAACGAAGACGACCATCAACCACAATTGAAAAGGGTTGAGGACGTGCAAGGGGTCGAAGGTGCGGTTGGGCAGCAACGGCAGTACGACCGCGCTGATGATGATGAACTTCAAGGTGGCGTAGATGTCTTCCCGTTCGATACGCGCCACCAGAGTGTGCAGGGTGTTGCGCAAGGCCAGCAGGCCGGTCACCAGCACTCCGAGAGCAGTCGCCAACCAGATGTGATCCCAGTAAATCAGGCCGCCGATCAGATACACCAGGAGCACGGCGATTTCGGTCGTCAGGCCTGTGTCGCCGTGGCGCGTGGAGACGGTGTACACGATCAGCAGCAAGGCCATCAACCCGATGAAGCCAAAGGTGAACAACGCTGGTTGATGGTCGCTGATCATCGCCAGGGTGGAACCCAGCAAAGCGATCAAAGGGAAGGTGCGGATGCCGGCAAAAGAAAAGGCCCGCTCGGTGGCCTGCTGCGTGTGTTCTCGTTCCAGGCCAACCAGCAAGCCGATGAGAGCGGAGAGCGCAAATTTTTGCCACAAAAGGAGGGAAAGTTCCGTCATCATCTCGTTTCCCTGAGAAATGAAAAAGTCGCCGCTGCCAGAGTTTGGCGGTCCATTTTGGCTGGTTGCCAGCCCTGCGTTTGGGCGCAGTTTTCCCCTTGTTTGTGCGTCCAGGACGTCTGGCTGATCGTTGCCAGGTGAACGGAATGGTGAAACGGGGCGCAAAACGTTTGCGCCCCGTTTGTTCGCTTGCGTTTATCCCCAGCGCCAGGCGGTGCCGTCTTTGCTGTCTTCCAGCACCACGCCGAGTTCGGCCAGCCGGTCGCGGATGTGGTCGGAGAACGCCCAGAGTTTCTGCTTGCGCAGCTCGCCGCGGATTTCGACCAGCAGGTCCACGAAGGGGTCGGCGTCGCCGCCGGATTTTTGCGTGTCCAGGCGCAGGCCGAGCACGCCGGCCAGTTCGCGCAGGGTCTCTTGGGCTGGCTGGATCTGTTCACCGCTGGCATCGGCGTCTCGGGCGGAGTTGATGGCGCGCACCAGGTCGAAGAGAGCAGCCAGAGCGGCGGCGGTGTTGAAGTCGTCGTCCATGGCGCTTTCGAAGGCGGCGCGGGTGTCCCGGGCGCGTTGTTCCAGGGCCTGGGCCTGATCTTGCGGGATGCCCGCGGCGCCCGCTGCGGCGGGCCGCAACGCCGATTTGAGCCGCTCCAACGCTCGTTCTGCGCTGGCGATGGTTTCGTCGGTGAAAGTCAACGGCGAGCGGTAGTTGCCGTTGAGGATCAACATACGCATTACGTCGCCTTCGTGGGTGGAGAGGAACTCCTTGATGGTGACCAGGTTGCCCAGCGATTTGGACATCTTTTCGCCGCCCAGTTGCAACATGCCGTTGTGCACCCAATAACGGGCAAAAGGCTTGCCGGTGTAACATTCCGACTGGGCGATTTCGTTTTCGTGGTGTGGGAAGATCAGGTCGTTGCCGCCGCCGTGGATGTCTATCTGTTCGCCCAGTTCGTGCAGGTTCATAGCCGAACATTCAATGTGCCAGCCCGGGCGTCCCTTTCCCCAGGGGCTGTCCCAGGCGGGCTCGCCGGGTTTGGCGGCCTTCCAGAGGGCAAAATCCATGGGGTGTTCTTTGTTGTCGTCTACTTCAATGCGGGCGCCCGCTTGCATATCCTCCAGGCGGCGGCCCGAGAGTTTGCCGTAATCCTCGTCTTTGGTCACCCGGAAGTACACATCGCCGTTGGGGGCCGGGTAGGCGTAGCCTTTGTCTATCAACCCTTGCACCATCTGGATGATTTGCTCCATGGTTTGCGTGGCACGCGGGTTGGCGGTGGCGGGCAGGACGTTGAGGGCCTCCAGCTGGTTTTTGAATTCCTGGATGTAGTTTTCTGCCAGTTCAAAGGGGTCGACCCCCAGTTTGTTGGCGCGGTCGATGATCTTGTCGTCCACGTCGGTGAAATTCATGACATGGCGAACCTGATAGCCTTTGTATTCCAGGTAGCGGCGGATGATATCGAAGACCAGGACCGACATGGCGTGCCCCACGTGCGCGTCGCTGTACACGGTAGGCCCGCAGACATACATTTTGACGATGCCGGGTTCGAGGGTCTCAAAAGGTTCTTTTTTGCGCGTCAGGGTGTTGTAAATTTTGAGCATGGTCTCTTCCTCAAGAATTCGAGCTGTTTTCAATCAGGCGGGCGAAGATCATCCGTCCGGCAGCGGTTTGCAGCACTTTGGTAACCACCATATCACGGGTCTGGCCGATGAACGGCGCGCCGTCTTCCACCACCACCATCGTCCCGTCTTCCATGTAACCAACGCCCTGGCCGTGTTCGCGGCCTTCCTGGATGATGTTTAGGGTGATGGTTTCTCCGGGCAGCACCACGGATTTCACCGCGTTGGCCAGTTCGTTGATGTTGAGGATCGGGACGCCTTGTAACTCGGCAATGCGGTTGAGGTTGTAGTCGTTGGTCAAGATTGGGCATTGCATTTGGCGCGCCAGGATAACCAGCTTGTCGTCCACTTCGCGCACGCCGTCCACATCAATATCGCTGATGCGGATGGTGACGTTGGGCGCTTTTTGCAGATCGGCTAGCACCTCCATCCCGCGCCGTCCGCGCTGGCGGCGTAAGTTGTCTGCAGAATCGGCGATGTATTGCAGCTCGTTGAGCACAAAGCGGGGGATGAGCAGCGTTCCGGGCAAGAAGCCGGTGCGGGCGATGTCGGCGATGCGCCCGTCGATGATTACGCTGGTATCGAGCAGGATCGTGCGGTTGCCACTGCCCCAGCCCTTTTTGGCTTCGGCGCTGTCGCCGCTGCGGAAAGAGCGAAACATGCTGACGATATCGCCCTGACGCATAATGAAGACGGCCACGCCCAGGTAGCCGAAGAGCAAGACGGCGACGAAGGGCATCAGGTTGCCAAAGGGTTCCGGTAAAAGAGACAGGGGAAAGGTGAGCAACGCGGCGATCAGCAGGCCGATCGTCAGCCCCAGCAGGCCGGCAAAGAGCGTTTCAGCCGTCACCTGGCCGACGAGGCGGCGCAGCCCGCGCACCGGACGGGTGCTGATGAAAGGCGTCATCACCAGGCCGAAGAGGGCGCCTACCAGCGCCAGCAT
>WGAD01000220.1 GCA_015489255.1 Anaerolineales bacterium
CATCATGTTCGATGGCCGCATTGTGGAATCGGGCGGGCCTGAGCTGGCTCTGCAACTGGAAGAGCAGGGCTACGATTGGGTGCGTGAAAAATACGGCCAACCCGTCGCCTAGGAGGCTCCCATGTCAGATGAAAAACTGCTCGAGGGGCTGGGCGAATATCGCTACGGCTTCAAAGTAGAAGAAGATTACGTCTTCAAGTCGGAAAAAGGGTTGAGCCGCCGCGTGGTGGAACAAATTTCGGCCATGAAGGGCGAACCCCAATGGATGCTGGAATTCCGGCTGAAGGCGCTAGAGCACTATCTTAAGCGTCCCATGCCCAACTGGGGCCCCGACCTGTCGGAACTGAACCTGGACGAGATCTACTATTACATCAAACCGACCGACAAAGAAGGCCGCTCTTGGGACGACATCCCCGATAACATCAAAGAAACCTTCGATCGCCTGGGCATCCCGGAGGCCGAGCAGAAGTTCCTGGCCGGGGTGGGCGCCCAATTCGAATCGGAGATGGTCTATCACTCCATTCAGGAGCACCTGGAAAAGCAAGGGGTCATTTTCCTGAGCATCGAAGACGGCCTGCGCCAATACCCGGACCTCTTTCGGGAGTATTTCGGCACGGTGGTGCCCATTGAAGACAACAAGTTTGCCGCGTTGAACAGCGCGGTGTGGTCTGGCGGCTCGTTTGTGTACGTGCCGCCGGGCGTCAAGGTCGATCTGCCCTTGCAGGCTTATTTCCGTCTGAATGCGGCCAACGTAGGGCAGTTCGAGCGCACGCTGATCATCGCCGACGAGGGCGCCCAGGTGCATTATGTGGAAGGGTGTACGGCACCACAATACACCACCGATTCGTTCCACAGCGGCGTCATCGAGATCATCGTCAAACGCGGCGCGCGCGTCCGCTACACCACCATTCAGAACTGGTCGCACAATGTGTACAACCTGGTCACGCAGCGGGCCAAAGTCTTTGGCGATGCCACCATGGAATGGGTAGATGCCAACATGGGCTCCAAAGTGACGATGAAATACCCCTCCTGCTACCTGATGGAACCGGGCGCGCATGGCGAAATGCTTTCGATGGCCTTCGCTGGCGCCGGCCAGGTGCAAGATGCAGGCAGCAAGATGGTGCACTTTGCGCCCAACACCAGCAGCAAGATCACGTCCAAATCCATCAGCAAAAACGGTGGCCGGGCCTCTTACCGCGGCCTGCTGAAGGTGTACGAAGGCGCGACGGGCGTCCGCTCCAGCGTAGTTTGCGATGCCCTCCTGCTGGACCCTGAATCGCGTTCCGATACCTACCCGTACATAGAAATTGCCGAAGACGACGTGACGATCGGCCATGAGGCCTCGGTTTCCAAGATCGGGGAGGAACAACTGTTCTACCTGATGAGCCGCGGGCTGAGCGAGGAAGAAGCCACCACCATGGTGGTCTCCGGGTTCATTGAACCCCTGGTCAAAGAGCTGCCGATGGAATACGCCGTTGAAATGAACCGGTTGATCCAGCTTCAGATGGAAGGTTCGATCGGGTAGGAGAGAACGATATGACAGAAAAACGAACCGTTGTCGTCACCCGCGGACGCCGCGCTGCGGCGCGGAAGTTCGCGTTCACCCCGCAAGATGTCCCTGCTCAAGGCCCGCTGGCCGATGTTCGCCGTCAGGCGTGGGAGCTTTTCGCCTCCACACCGCTGCCAACCACCCGCGAGGAAGCCTGGCGACGCACCGACTTGCGTCGGATGCCGCTGGAGACCTTCCGGTTGCCCACCGTTGAAACCTCGGCAGCAGACGTGCAACCGCCGCCGGCGTTGTTGCAGCCGCTAGCAGGCCAAGGGTACGGCGGCCAGCTGATCCACACGCCCACGGGCGTTACCGCCTCTCTGGACGAGGCAATCC
Organism: Anaerolineales bacterium; assembly: GCA_015489255.1. Taxonomy (GTDB): domain Bacteria; phylum Chloroflexota; class Anaerolineae; order Anaerolineales; family Villigracilaceae; genus S143-42. Next base: position 1,886 of record WGAD01000220.1, read on the forward strand.
GCGCTCGGGGCGTCATCTTCACAGACTGGGCGACCGCAGAACGAGCGCATGGCGATTTGCTGGCGCGGTTGGCCGGGCAGGTTGTTCGCGCGGACGAAGGCAAATTCGCCGCCCTGGCGGTTGCGCTGGCGCAAAAAGGCTTCTTGCTCTACGTGCCCCGTGGTGTGCAATTGGAAGCGCCCTTGCACAGCGTGTTTTGGGGAGCAGGCGGCGGCCTGGCACACATGACCCGCCTGATCATCTGGCTGGAAGAAGGGGCAGCGGCCACCGTAGTGCACGAGGCGGCCTCGCCAGATGAAGCGGACGCGGCCTTGCACGCCGGCCTGGTTGAGGTGCACGTTGGCGCCCGTCCCGACC
>WGAD01000221.1 GCA_015489255.1 Anaerolineales bacterium
GCAGGGCCCTGCCGGGGAGCGACCACCCACCCTGTCCAACAGCCTGTACGCCCATCTGCGGCGGCGCGCCGCCGCAGATGGGCGTACAGGCTGTTGGACAGGGTGGGTGGTCGCTCCCCGGCAGGGCCCTGCGCCCGCTGGCGCAGCGCGTGCCGGAAGAAGTAGTTGGCGTCCCAATCGAGCGGTTCGCCCAGGCGGACGATCTCGGCCAACAAGGGCAAAGGCAGTTGCAAGGCCTGCTCGAACAACGTCTGATACAAGCGCACGGTGACCCGGGCGTCGTCCAGGGCACGGTGGGTGGCTGGCAGTAGGATGCCCAGGGCTTGCCCGAGAGCGCTCAGGTTGTATCGGCTGGCGCCCGGCAACATGACGGCAGCGATTTCGTAGGTGTCGATGGCCGGGTTATCGTGGAAGAGGTCTTGTGCCGCCAAAAAATTGAGGTCAAAGCGTACATTGTGCCCCAAAATGGGCCGGCGCCCGACGAAGCTGAGCAGCTCGGGGATGACCTCGTCGAGCACGGGCGCATTGCGCACCATGGCTTCGGTGATGCCGGTGAGCTGGGTGATCTCCTCCGGAATGCGGCGGCGCGGGTTGATGAGGCTGTGCCATTCATCCTCAACACGATTGCCGTTGAAGCGCACGGCGCCGATCTCAATGATGGCATCGCGGGCGGGGTCTAGCCCGGTGGTTTCCAGGTCTATGGCGATGATGGTGCCCATTTCAGGCTTCTTCCAGCGCCTGGCGCACGGCGGCGATGCGTTCTTCCTTGAGACGGACGGCTTTGGCCTGCTGCAAGAGGAATTTTTTCAGTTTGTCGATCTTCATCGCCGGAATGGGCGAGCGGTCGGCGTCTTCCAGCTCGGCGCGCGGCGAAACGAAAACCAGCGCCGCCTGGATGGGGAGATCGTCTGTTTCCAGCCCGGCCTTTTGCAGCGCGGCGCGCAGCCGCTGCAATTCGCTTTCCGCTTCTGCCTGTGGGCGTCCCAGGTTTTCTTGCCCAAACAGGCGCATGTAGGCGTGCCCCAGGCCAGTGGATTTCTGTTTCCAGCGACCCCGCGCCTCGTCGTAACGGATGCGTCCGTATTGGTAGTAGGGAATCAGCGCCCAGATCCCAGCCGGCCCAACCAGGAGATGGGCAACGGGGGCGCTGTAGTGATAGAGGGTGTATTTCCTGCCCAGCCCTTTCAGGTTTTTGTCTAGCATTTCATCCGGTCGTGGAGAGCGCCCCCAGCGGTTGCCGATGTAGAGGCTGATTTGGGTCAAGATGAAGCCGACGACCAGCAAGAGGAGCGCGGTGTTCAGGTTTTCCGGCCCCTGAAGGGAAAGGTAGAACCCGTAGCCCATAGCGGCCAGGGCGGCCAAGGAGAGCGTCATCCCCAGGCGGCGGTAGCGTTTGATTAAGGTCTCGTTCCGAATGATATTCATGCACTTGCCTCGTCGTGTGATTGAGAAGCGAGGGAATTGGCAATGGCCTCGCGGATGGCGGTGAGCACCTGGGCTTGTGCGGCTTCGGCAGCCACACGGATGGCGTTTTTAATGGCGGTGCTGTTGGAGCGCCCATGCCCGATGAAGACCAACCCGTTGACCCCCAGCAGCGGAGCGGCGCCGTGGGCGTCCGGATCCATCAGGGCTTTGACTTCGGCCATGGCCGGTTTGATGAGTAGCCCGCCCAGTTTGGCGGCCAAGCCGCCGTTCATGACGGCCTCTTTGATTTTGTCGGTGAGCAGTTTGGCGACGGCTTCCGATGTTTTGAGCATGACGTTGCCGGTGAAGCCGTCGGTTACGGCGACATCGACCAACCCGCCGATGACCTCTTTGCCTTCTACGTTGCCATAGTAATTCAACCCGGACTCTTTGAGCAATGGGGTGGCTTCTTTCACCAGGTTGTTGCCCTTGCCTTCTTCCTCGCCGTTGGAGATCAACCCTACTTTGGGGTTGGCGATGCCACGGACTTTTTGCGCGTATACGCTGCCCATGATGGCAAATTGCAATAGGTTGTGCGGTTTGACTTCCGGATTGGCGCCGATATCGAGCACCACGCACGAGCCGGTGGCGGTTGGGAAGACCGGGGCCAGAGCGGGCAGATCGACGCCGGGGAGAACGCCCAGCCGGAAATAAGCGGTGACCATGGCAGCGCCCGTGTTGCCGGCTGTGACGAAGGCGTCAGCCTGCCCGTTTTTGACCAGGTCGATGGCTACGGCCATGGAGTTTTTGGCGTTTTTGCGGCGGGCTTTGAGCGCCAGGGCCAGCCCTTTGTCTTCCATGGTGAGCACTTCGGGGGCGTGGAGTATCTCGATCGCCAGCCCTGCGGTGTTATGGCGTGCGAGTTCCGTCTTCAGGGCAGTTTCGTCTCCTACGAGTTTGATATGCACCCCGAATTCGCGGGCGGCCAGCACGGCCCCTTCTACATCGGGCGCGGGATGACGGTCGCTTCCCATGGCGTCCAGGGCAATTGTGACCATGTTTGCAGACTCCTTTGGGCTTGTGAAGTTGAAAATTTATTCTGAAATTATAACAGGGCTTGTGAAAAACGCTGGCGGGAGGGCCAAGGCCAGGAATTAAAAAGAAAATGACCGGCCTCGGGTAAGCCGGTCAACCATTCTTGTCGGGGCGGGCGGATTTGAACCGCCGACCTCACGGACCCGAACCGTGCGCTCTAACCGGGCTGAGCCACGCCCCGAGCAAGCGGCTGGTATTATACACGCCTGCCCCTTTTTTGGCAAGCATTTGCCGCCTTCATTTTTACCCTTTTGGTAGATGGTTGCATGCTGTGTCGTTGGGAGCGGCCAGGGTAGGAAAAAAGTCCTTTTCCACCTTAAAATTTTAAGATTTACGGTATAATGATGCCATGATTTCCACACCATCACCTGCGGGGATTCAATGAGCGGCCAGGTGCTCCTGATAGAAGGCCATTACGCGCAATATCCTTCCTTTGGCAGCCCGTTGATGGAGAAAGGGATCGAGGTGATTGCCTGCTCCAGCGGGAAGGCGGCGTTGGCTGAGCTGACGAAGGGGACGCCCTCAGCCATTGTGCTCAACGCAGCCTCTTTGCGCAGCACGGGCGAGCGCATTTGCGAGCGGCTCAAGCGCACGGCGCCTGATGTCCCCTTGATTTGGATCGTGCCGCCGCAGCAGAAGACGCGCCGCGACCTGGCCGATGTGGTGCTGCACCTGCCTTTTACGGTGCGCAAATTGTTGAATCGCTTGCGCCCTTATTTGAATGAAGACAATGGCCGCACTTTGCATGTGGGGGTGTTGAAGCTAGACGTGGAAAGTGGGTGGGTGACCTGCCTGGACAGGGAAGCCCGCTTGACGCCGCGTTTGGTGCGTCTCTTGCGGGTGTTGATGGAGCATCGCGGCGAGGTCGTCGAGCGACAGGCGCTTTTCAAGGCCGTTTGGCGGACGGAATACGTGGAGGATACGCGCACGTTGGACGTGCACATTTCCTGGTTGCGCAAGGCGATTGAGGAGAACCCGCGCAAACCGCGTTTTTTGAAAACAGTGCGCGGCGTGGGGTATTTGCTAGATGTTTAGCTTGGCAGAAGAAGGTGATACACCGTGTCGCTGGTGGTGACCAGCCGCACGGTGATTTTTTTTGCCTCGGATGGCAGCAACAACCGCAGAGGCGGAGATTGCCGGCGGCGGGGCCGGGCGGCTTGTCTCAGGCTGGCGGGGACGTCGGCAGCTGTGGGGAAGAGAACGTCCCAATAATCAAGATCGGAAGGAGGGCGGGTGAGGTGCAGTTCGTCACCCTGGCGGCGCAGCCCGAAATCCGCCGCTGCGGCGGCGTGGACGCGGGGTTCTTCGGGAGTCGCGCTGACGACCTCCACGGGCGCGCGCGCTTGGTCAGAGAGCCGCGCTTGCATCGTGTGCCAGGCGCGGGATGCGGCATCCACAGCGATGAAGCGGCGTCCGTGCCGATCGGCTGCCAAGGCTGTGGTGCCCGCTCCGCTGAAGAAATCAGCCACCAGCCCGCCGGGCGGCGAAGAGGCCAGCACAATGCGTTCGAGCAAAGCCAGTGGTTTTTGCGTCGGGTAACCGGTGCGTTCTGTGTGCAAACGGGCGACGACCGGGAAGTACCACCAGTCTTCGGGCACTTTGCCGCGCTTCAGGTTGGGCTTTTTGCCAAAACCGGCCCGCCCTGAGGTGCGAAAGGTCTTGACCGTGTTGGGGTCGTAAGGGATGCGGACGGCCTCGGCGTTGAAGTAATAGTCCGGGCTTTTTGTGTACGAGAGAATGGTATCGTGTTTGCGGTTGAAGGCTGAACGGATGGGGGACGGGCCGTGGTAAACCCAGATGATTTCATTGAGCAGGCGATCGGCGCCAAAGATTTCATCCAGCAGCAGGCGGGCATAGGCGTTGGCGTGCCAATCCAGGTGCAGGTAAAGCGTGCCGCGAGGGGAAAGCAGCCGGTGCATGAGCTGGAGACGGGGGTAGAGAAAGGTGAGGTAGGCATCCAGGTTGCGCCAGTGGTCGCTGTACCCCGGGGCAGTTTTCCAGGAAGCGGGTTGGCGAGAATCTTCGCCGCGGCCAATGCGTGCCCGATAAGCGCGATTGGTGAAAAACGGCGGATCGGCGTAGATCAGGTCTATCCGGTTTTCCAGTTCGGGCAGGAGGGCTTGCATGACGGCGAGGTTATCGCCCAAGATCAGCCGATTGGCGGGGGGCGCAGGGTAGCCCTGCCCCTGGGGGTAGAGGTGCAGGTGGGTTCGCAAGGTCGGCGGGTCGATTTGCGGACGCTGGTGTTTTCCGTCCCAGTGCAGTGCAGGCATGGTTCAGCGGATGATGACGCGGGTGCCGTACCCTTTTTTGTCCAGGGTCAGCGGGTGGATGTCTTCCAGCGCGGCTGCCGGAGAAGCCCAGCGAAAGAGCCAGAGGGCCTCGGCCGGCCGCATGTTGATGCAACCGTGGCTCATGGGCACGCCGTAATTGTCGTGCCAGTAGGTGCCGTGGAAGGCGTGTCCGCGCGAGGTGAAGAACATCGTCCAGGGGACGCCGGGGAGTTCGTAATCATCGGGGCCGGCGGCCAGATCGCCGTTGCCCATGTGTTTGGATGGCATTTTGACCTGAATGTTGAATTCGCCGCGCGGGGTGGCCGTGGGTTCTTCGTCCGGGCCGGCCAGCCACGGGTTCCCGCTGGAGATGGTGGTTTCCAGCACCACGCGATCGTATTCATAGGCGCGTAAAACCTGGGTGGCGAGATCGACTTCAATGCGTTTGGCTTCAAAGGGGAGTTCGGGAGAAAGCGGGGCCATTTCTGACGGGCTGATGAGCCGGAAGTGGATGGCCGGGGCATAGTAATGCAGATCGAAAAGTTCGTCGAGGATTTGATACCAGGGTTCGCCGTCTGGGCCGGTGACCACGCCGTTGATCCAGTGGACGCTTTCAAAGTAGAGGCGATAGTTGGGCGTCCAGCCGCTGCTTTCACTGTAGCGCATGGCCTGGGTGAAAGGGACCGTGACTTCTGCCGGGTAGAGTTCGTCCTCTTCCCAGCGGGTTTTGACCGGGTTATAGCGCACGCTGACGCGTTGCAGGTGGGCGCGGTGCATGTAGCCCCCCCAGACGCGGTACCAAACTGGATTGTATTCCGGCGTGCCGGAATCGACGATCTCGTAAATGTGTAGGACGGTATCGCGCGGCCAGTTGCCGACGATGCGGCTTTCGTCGTTTGGCTCTTTGTACACGCTAACGCTATCGGTGGCCACGCGGATCAGATCGCCATCGTCGAATTCAGTC
>WGAD01000222.1 GCA_015489255.1 Anaerolineales bacterium
GCCTACCAGCGGGCGGAAGAGCACCTGCGCCCCGGCAGAGGGGGTGATCAGGTGTTCGGCCTGCCAGCCAAAGGCGGCCTTGAGCCGACCCCACTCCGCTGTTTGCAGCAGGTGGGCGTCGGGGTAGTCTTGCAAAAATTCGTTCCAGGCTGCGTAATCCGTCATCAGAGCACCGTAGTCAGGTCGGGGGGAGGGGTGGCACGAATGGCCGCGCCGGGGATAGATTCGTCCAGCAGGGCGATGATGGTGTCGGGCTGGGCGGCGCGCGCCAGGGCATCCAGGCGGTTGAGCAAGGCGTCCAATTCGGCGGCGGGCAGCAAATCTTCGGTCACCGAGCGGAAGATCTCCGGGTGGTCCGTCTTTTCGTAGGTTTTATCGTCTTCCCACAGTTCCTCGCGCAGTTTTTCTCCCGGGCGGATGCCGGTGAAGACGATCTCGATATCGCGCCCCGGCTCCAACCCAGAAAGGCGGATCAGGTCTTCGGCCAGGTCCACAATGCGGATCTGTTCGCCCATGTCGAGCAGGAAAGCTTCCCCTCCCTGCCCCAGCGCAGCCGCCTGCAAAACCAGGTGAACGGCCTCGGGAATGGTCATAAAATAGCGTTCCATGTCCGGGTGGGTGATGCGCAGCGGACCGCCGGCGGCGATCTGGCGCTTGAAGAGGGGGACGACCGAACCACGGCTGCCGAGGACGTTGCCGAAACGGACGACGGAAAAGGCGCGCCCGCTGCGGCGGGCGGCATCGAGCACGATCATCTCCGCCAGGCGTTTGGTTGCCCCGTAGACGTTGGCCGGGTGGACGGCCTTGTCGGTGGAGATGAGCACCAGCCGCTGGACGTCGTGCCGTAAGGCCGTCTGGACGAGCACGCGGGTGCCGGTCACATTGTTGGTGATGGCCTCTTCCACGTTGGCCTCCATGAGCGGCACGTGTTTATGCGCCGCCGCATGGAAAACGACCTGCGGCTGACGGCGGGCAAACACGGCCTCCATGCGAGCTTGATCACGGATATCGGCGATGACCGGAAAGAGCGGGATATGGCTGTAATCCTCGCGCAGTTCCAGCAGGGCTTCGAAGATGGCGTTTTCGCCGTGGCCGAGCAGGGTCAGCTCGGCGGGCCCCCAGCGCAAGATCTGGCGGCAGAGCTCGCGCCCAATCGAACCGCCGGCGCCCGTCACCAGCACGCGCTTGCCGCTCAGGCTGCGGCCCACTCGTCCATCGTCGAGCAGGGCCGGTTTGCGGCGCAGCAGATCGTCGATGTTTACCTCGCGCAGACGCGAGACGCTGACCTTGCCGCCGATCAATTCATACAGCCCGGGCATAGTGCGGAAGGGGATGTTTTCGCCACGGCAGGCCTCGGCCACCTGGCGCACCACCGTCCCGGGTGCGCTGGGGATGGCAATGATCACCTCGTCGATGGCATGACGATCGAGGGCCGCGCCCAGATCGTCCAGCGCGCCGACCACCGGCACGCCGTGGATCTGCTGCCGCTGCTTGGCCGGGTCGTCGTCCAAAAAGGCGACCGGCGTCAGGCCGAGTTGGGGGTTCTTGCGCATTTCGCGCACCACCAGGGCGCCGGCATCGCCCGCGCCCACCACCAAAACGCGGCGCGCCCGCCCAGGCAGATGGGGGCGTTGTTTGCGCTCTTCCGCCAGCAGGCGCAGGGCAAAGCGGCTGCCGCCGACGAAGAGGAGCGACAGCAGCCAATCGATGACCAGCGCCGAGCGCGACATCCCCGGCTGAATCCAACCGACGCCATAATAGAAGAAGATCGACAGAGCGGCGTACAGCAAAGAGGCCAGCGTCACTGCCAGACTGATGCTGCGTAATTCGCTGGTGCTGGCATACATCCACACACGGCGGTAAAGGCCGAAGAAGTAATACACCGGCAGTTTGACGAGCAAAGCCAGCCCGGTCAGCCAGAGGACAGCGGGCAAGTAAAACGTAAAGGCCGAGACCAATTCCAGGCGCAAAGCATAGCTGGAAACCACCCCCAAAACGACAAAGAGGGCATCGGCCAGGAAGAGATGCCGGTTGCGAATGCGTCCGGTCCATTCGTAGCTCATGCGTTCACCCACTGCCAAACTGCCCGCAGGCCCTCATCCAGGGAGGTGCGGGCGACAAATCCCAGAGATTGGCGAGCGCGGTCGGGCCGCCCCACCGAACGGTAAATATCGCCCGGGCGCGGCGGCGCAAAGGTCGGCTGCAAATCCCGTCCGCTGACGCGGCGCATGGCGGCCACCAGGTCGAGCAGGCTGGTTTGGCGGCCTGTACAAACGTTAAAGACAAAAGGCCCCTGGCCATCCCAATCGGCGGCCAGCAAATTGGCGCGCGCCACATCGCCAACGTAGATCAGGTCGCGGGTCTGACCGCCATCGCCGAAGATCACCGGCGGCAGGCCGCGGCGGAAGCGATCGGCAAAGAGGGGCACCACGGCGGCATAGGGGCTGTCGGGGCGCTGACGCGGGCCATAAACGTTGAAGTAACGCAGAGCCACCACGCGCAAGCCGCGGGCATTGTATTCGGCGGCGTATACCTCGTCGGCTCGCTTGGAACTGGCGTAAGGGCTGAGCGGAGCGGCGGGCAAGTCTTCGTGCAGGGGGATGGCATCGGCCTCGCCATAGACGGCAGCGCTAGAAGCCAGCACCACGTTCCGCACACCGGCGCGGCGGGCGGCTTCGAGCACGTTGAGGGTGCCGCGCAAATTGATCTCGAAACAGGTGAAAGGGTCTTCCAGGGAAAGTGGCACAGAGACAAAAGCCGCCTGATGAAACACCCGGCGCACGCCGCGCATGGCCGCGACGACCGTCGGCCAGTGGCGTACATCGCCGCGCACCACTTCCAGGTCTCCCTGCATGTCGCGCAGGTTTTCTTCCCGTCCGCTGGAAAAATCATCCAGCACACGCACGCGGTCGCCCCGCGCCAACAGGGCGGCGACGATATGCGAGCCGATAAACCCGGCGCCGCCGGTAACCAGAGAAAGTTCGCTCATCAATCTGTCCTCAGGGAAAATCAGCGCCCGCGAAAGCCGATCACCTGGCCAAAGGTGCGCAGTAGGATGAGAATATCCATCCACAGGTTGCGGTGCTTGATGTAATACAGGTCGTATTCCAGTTTGATGGCCGTTTCCTCATCCGTGGCCACATAACCATAATTGACCTGCGCCCAACCGGTCAACCCGGGCTTGACCAGCAAGCGGGCGCGGTAAAAGGGGATCTGCCGCTGGTAATACTCCACCCAGTTGGGGCGCTCAGAGCGCGGGCCAACCAGGCTCATCTCGCCCAGCAAGATGTTCCAAAATTGGGGTAATTCATCGAGATGCGATTTGCGCAAAAAAGCGCCCACGCGGGTCACCCGATCGTCGTGCTCGCTGGTCGGCTTGTCGTCTGCGTCGGGCCTCATCGAACGATATTTGAACATGCGGTAGGGCTGCCCCCCCTTACCCAGCCGCCACTGGGCAAAGAAAATGGGGAAACCGCTGTCTAAAGCGATCGCCAACGCGATGAAGGGAAAGGTCAGGGCGAAAATCACCAGGCCCACCAAGGCTCCGACGACGTCCAGCAGTCGCTTGGCCAGTTCGTAAAACACGCTGACACGGGCTTCATCAACGAAAGAACGCAGGATCCAATCGGATTCCAGGTGATGGATGGGCACCCGCCCCAGCAATTCTTCGTACATGGTCGGCATCCGCGTGACCTCAACGCCTTTTTCCTGGGCGTCGAGGATGATCTGGAAAGTCCGACCGCGAATTTCGCCGTTGATCGCCACCACCAGGTCGGTCACCGCTCGGGTGTCGATCACTCGCAGCAGGTCATCGCTGGAGCCGATGACTTCGAATCCTTCCACCCGCTGGCCGACCTTGTCCGGGTCGTCATCGATGAAGCCGATGAGGAAGAAAGGCGGCGGCCACAGGCTGCGGTAGGCCTGGGCCAGCGTGCGCCCGGCCTTGCCGGCGCCGATGATCACCACCCGGCGCATCATCGAAGGGGCGGTGAAAATCCGAATGTAGAGGCTGCGCCAGAGGAGGGTCAGCAGCGCAGAGGCCAGCAGAAAAACGGCCACCCCCGTGCGCGGCAGCGAGCCTTTCGGCGAAAGCATGTACACCACCGCGTACAACAACAGGCCTCCCAGGGCCGCCAGCACAACCCCGCGCAAGGTCTGCCGAAAGCTGCGCGCTTTGTGCGGGTCGTACAGCTCCACCATCATCAGCAGCCAAAAAAGAGGCAGCAACCAAAACCAGGAGGGGACGCGCTGCTCCCAAAAATTGAAGGAGAACTCCAGCAAGGGGTCGCGTATGCTCCAGACGTAAATGCCGATGATGAGGGCCACGAAACCGACCAGGGCATCGACCGTCAGCAAAAGAAAACGCTGCTCGCGGGCGTGCAAGCGCAGGCCCGGGTTTTTTAGAGGTTCAGCCATTCGGTCTCCATTTGTCTTGCTCTGCGTCATCCACCAGGAAACGCTGCACCACGCTCCACCAAAAGCCGCCGCCCCAGGCCAGGTGCATCACCGCCAGGGCCAGCGGCACACCCAGCGCCAGGGCCCAATCGTTGCGGCGCAGGGCCTCGCGCATGCCAGCCGCCGCCAAGATCAGCACATACAGGCCAACCGCCAGTAAGTAAAGCAGCCGCAGCCAGGGAACAGGCCAGATGAACAGCCCGCCGACCAGGCCAGCCACAAAGGCTGGCGGCAAGGCCTGCCGCCAGCGCAGGGTGGAGGGGTAGCGATACAGCATCCGCGCTTTCCAAAAGCCATAGCGCCAATACTGCGCCGCCAGCGCGCTCAAAGTCGGGCGAGCGATGTAAGTGGAACGAATGGTCGGGTCGAACCAGATCCGCCCGCCAGCCTGCCGCACCCGCACGTTGAACTCGTAATCTTCATTGGTTTGCAGGGTTTCATCAAAAAAGCCCACCCGTTCCACCAGCTCGCGGCGGAAGGCGCCAAAGGGGACGGTATCCACCTCGCCGGGTTGGTCGCTGTAGCGGTAGCGGGCATCGCCAGCCCCCAGGGGGTGCCCGGCGGCCACGGCGATGCTGCGGGCAATCCAGGTGTCGGCGCCGGGTTCGATGAGCCAGCGTCCGCCCACATTGTCGCCTTTTCCGGCTTCCAGCAGGGAAACACAGCGGGCCACGTAGGTTCGCTCCGGGACAGAATGGGCGTCCAGACGGACGATGATGTCTCCGCGCGCAGCCCGCAGGGCTGCGTTCAGCGCAGCCGGGATGATGCGCTGCGGGTTGTCCACGATCTTCACGTCCATTTGGGGATGGTTCACCGTCCACAAACCGATGCGTTTGCGGGTTTCGTCCTCCGACATGCCATCGGCGATGATCACTTCCATGCTGTCCAGCGGCCAGGCTTGCCGGTAGAGCGCATTGAGCAGGGAAACGATGGTCTCCTCTTCATTGAAACAGGGGACGATCACAGAAACAAAAGTCATGGGTGGGTGGGTCTTTTCCTGGTGGATGAGGCGGCCAGCGGCAAGAGAACAATGAACTCACTGCCTTTCCCTGGCGCACTGTGAACGTTAATTTTACCACCATGCGCGTGGACGATGTCACGGGCGATGGACAACCCCAGCCCGGCACGCGGCAATTTCTGGTGCCCACGGGCGGCGTCGGCACGGTAGAAGCGTTCGAAAACGTGCGGCAACGCCTGCGGCGGAATGCCCTCGCCCGTATCTCGCACCCGCACTTGCACGCCACCCTCTACCGCCCGGGCGTAAACACTTACTTCGCCGCCCGGCGGCGTGTGGTGGATGGCGTTGTCCACCAGGTTGGTGAACACCTGGGCCAGCCGGTCGCCATCTCCCAGGATGCGGGGCAGGTCCGCCGTCTCCAGGCGCAGGGCTACCCCGGCGGCCTCGGCCTGCGGGGACATCTTGTCTACCACGGCTTGCAACACCGGTTCCAGCGCCAGCGGGCGACGTTCGAAACGGGCAATGCCGGCGTCCATGCGCGCCAGGTCGAGGAGATCGCGCACCAACCGGTGCATCCGTGCGGCTTCATCCCGGATAATGCCCGCCGCCCGCCGCTGCGTTTGCGGGTCTTCCGCCGTGCCATCTAGTATGGCTTGGGCAAACCCCTGGATCGAAGTCAGCGGCGTTTTCAATTCGTGCGAAACATTGGCAACAAAATCACGCTGCGCCTGCTGGCTGGCCTGCACCCGGGCAGCCATGGCGTTGAAGGCGCGGATGACCTCGCGCACCTCGCGCGGGCCGCGCTCCGGAACGGGATCGGGCCAGCGTTCCGGAACGAGGGTGGCGGCCTGCACCATGCCCTGTAAAGGATCGGCCACGCCACGGGCGACCAGCCAGGCCACGCCCAGGGAAACCAGCAAGGCCAGCAGGCCCACCCGCACAAAGGGTGCGCGCAAGTCATCGCCAACGACGCGCAGGAGCACGGTCAGCGTGGGGCGGGGTGCAACGGCGAAAACCCACCCGCCCTCCGGCAGGGGACGAGCGGTAAACAACCAGCGTCCGCCGGCGGCATCGCGCAGGGTGGGCAAGCGCGCCTCCTCTCGCGGAGCCGACACCCCCAGCAGGGGCGGGGCCGAGGGGCGCGAATCGTACCGCTGTTCGCCCTCTGCATCTACGATCAAGAGGCGGACGTTGAGGTCTTCATCCAGCCGCCGCAACAACGCCGTTCCGCGGCCTTCGGCATAGCGAGCGCGCGCCAGGTCTGCCGCCAGGTTGATGCGTTCCACCGTGCTGCGATAGAGCAACGGACTGCGCACCAGCGCGGCCAACAACAAAGCGAAGACCAGCAGCAGGGCCGCGCCAATCAGCAGGGCATAGGTCAGCCAGAGGCGGGCGCGCAAAGAGGAGAACATCAGACCGCCAGTTTGTAGCCCACGCCGGTCACCGTCTCAATGCGCACCGCGCTGGCGGCCAGCTTCTTGCGCAGCTGAGCAATGTGCACATCGACGGTGCGCGTCTGACCATAGTAGTCGAAGCCCCAGGCCATTTGCAACAATTGTTCGCGGCTGAGCAC
>WGAD01000223.1 GCA_015489255.1 Anaerolineales bacterium
TCCTCCTGCTGGGCAGTGTGGAAATTTCCGATTTTCTCGACCTCATCGTCCAACCGGCCGATCTGCCCGCCTTTCTGGACGGCTTGCTGGATTTTCTCACCGATTGGCGGCAGCTCGATTGGGCCAACGTGCTAGACGCTTCGCCCACCCGCCAGGCGCTCGCCAGGCGCGCTGCGGCGTGCGGCTGGACTTTTTCCGATCAGGTGCTGCAACCTGCGCCCTACATCTCCCTGCCCGGCGATTTCGAAACCTACCTGGCCGGTATCAAGAAAAAACAACGCCACGAGATCCGCCGCAAAATGCGCCGGGCGGCCAACTATCACGAGCCGGTCACCTGGCGGATCATCACCGCAGAGGAGGAACTGGATGCCGCCATCGAAGCCTGCTGTGAACTCATGAGCCAGGACCCGGACAAACAAGCCTTTCTCACCCAAACCATGCGGTCGCAAATGCGCATTTTGCTGCACGCCGCCTTCCGCGCCGGCTGGCTGCAACTGGCCTTCCTGGAAGTCGGGGGACGCAAGGCCGCCGGTTACCTGAATTTCGATTACGACAACCGCATCTGGGTATATAACTCCGGCGCCCACCCGGACTACCTCCACCTTTCCCCCGGTTGGGTACTGCTGGGGCATCTGCTGCAATGGGCCAACGAAAACGGACGCCACGAATTCGACTTCATGCGTGGCGACGAGGCCTACAAGTATCGCTTCGGCGCCCAAGACCGCTTCGTCCATCGGCTGCGTGTGCAACGCTGACCCATTTTTCCCTTTTTTCCGCCTCCCACCCAATATCTGGGCGCAACTGGGTTACAATACGAGCAGGCAATGTCGCCGGCATAGCGGCATTTCACAAAATTCTGCGAGAAGGAGAAAACCATGTACCAAAAAGTCATCATCGTTGGCAACCTGGGGCGCGATCCGGAAATGCGCTATACCCCCTCCGGCCAGGCCGTCACCAACTTCAGCGTGGCGACCAACCGGCAATACACCACCAACAACGGCGAAAAGGTCAAAGAAACCACTTGGTTTCGTGTCAGCGTGTGGGGCCGCATGGCCGAAGTTTGCAACCAATATCTGCGCCGCGGCAGCAAGGTATTGATCGAGGGCCGCCTCAACGCCGACCCGGCCACCGGCGGGCCGCGCACCTGGACGGGCAACGACGGCGCTGTGCGGGCTTCTTTTGAAGTCACCGCCGAGGTGGTCAAGTTTCTCTCATCGCGCAATGAGACCCTGGCGCCCGGGGGCAATGCCCCGGCCGGCGGAGCCGATCTGCCCCTGCCTCCTGAAGACGACATCCCCTTTTAGGAGAGCGCCTCATGTCCCCCACAGCCAAACCTTCGCGTCCGCGCCTGCTCATTACCGACGACCTGCACCCCACTTACGCCAACCTGGCGCGCATTTCACATTCCCCCGTCGATGTCATCATCGACTTCGCCCACCTGATGCCCGGCGCCCAACAAGCCCGAGTAAACGCCCGCATCGTTCTTTCGCCCATCAGCGCCAAGCTCCTCTACAAGGCGCTGGGAGAAAACCTGGCCCGTTACGAGGCCTCCTTTGGCGAAATTCAAGTCCCGGCTTCGTCGCTGGCCGATCAACTCTTCCGCCGCTTCCAAAACCCCAACCCCTCCGACGAGGCTGGCGATGAAAGCTGACCTTCCCTCCCTGGAGGCCATCGCGGAAGACATCCGGCAGCGCCTGGACGCCGCCACCGCCGTCCGTGAGCGCGCGCTGGCGCAAAGCCGCCAACTAATCCGCGCCTGCTCCCTGGCAATCCGTGCCGTCCACCGCAACGACCTGGACGAGATGCAAGCCCTCCTGGCGCAAGCCGAAAGCATGGCCCACTCATTGCGGCAAGACTTGCGCGATTATCCCGCGCTTTATTTTTCCGGCTACACCCAGGATGCGATCAAGGAATATGTTGAAGCCCGCGTCACTTGTGCGCTGATCCTCAACCAGCCGCTCCCATCGCACCACAGCCTGCAAGTGGAACCCGCCACCTATCTGCGCGGCCTGGCCGAAACGGTCGGGGAATTGCGCCGCCGCATTCTGCACTTGCTGCGCGATGGCTATTCAGCGGAAACCCGCCGCCTGCTGACGCACATGGAAGACATCTATGCCATTCTGGTCACCATGGATTACCCTGATGCCATCACCTACGGTCTGCGCCGCCAGACGGACATCGCCCGCTCGATCATCGAACGCACCGAAAGCGACATCACCTTCAACATGGAAAGCCAACGGCTGACGCAGGCCATGGCCTCCATTCAAGGCCTGCTCAAAGAGCAGGGAGAGGGCGGTTTGTGAATACAAGCACAATATCGTGATTTTTGTCACTATATGGGCGTGACGTTTGCCCAATAGACAGGCGTCCAGCGTTCAGGTATGATACAGGCGAGACAAAACAAGAAGCAGACACCTCCAAGATGCTCCTCACTGTCTCCTCCTTTGGCAAAGGCCTCCGTCCTTGCGGGCGGAGGCTTTGTTTTCCCGTTGGCTCGGCTGCGTGCGGTGCAGCCGAAAAAGGTAGGTTGCAGGCGTTATTTTTTCGTATCCCCACGCAATTCCTCAAGCGGACGCTCAATCGGCA
>WGAD01000224.1 GCA_015489255.1 Anaerolineales bacterium
AACGTGCGCCTGCAGGCGCACGTTTTTTTTTACTCGGCGGCGACCAGGGCCAGCCCGAGCACGCCGCTCCCGGCATGGACGGAAAGACCGGGGGTCAATTCCACTTCCAACAGCGCCTCGGGCAGGGGCAGGGCGGCGCGCAGGGTGTTTTCGAAGTCCTGGCGGCGTTCCGCCGGGTTGACGACGTTGAGCAAGGCGGCCCGCTCAATGGCGCGCCCGCCCAGGGCCTCCTGGGTCAGCTGAGCGATCCGCGCCCAGGCTTTTTTGCGCGTGCGAACCTTTTCCAGCATATCCAGTTTGCCGTCGCGGATGGTCAGGATGGGCTTGACGTTGAGCACGCCGGCCAGGCCGGCGGCCAGGTGACCCACTCGTCCGCTCATGGCCAGGTATTTGAGCGTATCGAGCACAACGTAGAGATAGGTGCGCTCGCGGATGGCTTCGGCCCGGGCGATGGCCTGCTCCAGGTCGGCGCCCTGGGCCAGCTCCTCGGCGGCTGCCAGCACCATGAAACCCTGTCCCATAGACAGGGTGCGGCTGTCTCACACCCGAATGCGGGCCTCGGGGAAGAGATCGGCGGCGTTGCGCGCGGCGGCATAGGTTGCGCTCACGGCGCTGCTGACGGTAATGCACAAAATGGCCTCGGCGCCGTCGGCCAGCGCCTGGCGGTAGGCCTCGGCAAATTGCCCGGGAGAGGGGGCCGAGGTGGTCGGCAGCGCGCCGCTGGCATCTATGCGCTGGAAGACGGCCTGGTCGTCCAGGTCGTACACGGCGCGCAGGCTTTCTTCGCCGAAGTGCACCATGATGGGCACCTGGACGATGCCGTATTCAGCCGCCAGGGGCGGCGGCAGGCTGGCGTCGGTATCGGTGATCAGAACAGTTTTCATGGCAATCAATCTCCTTGCAAGGTTTGACGGACGAGCAGCCGCAGGTCTTCGGGCAGGGCCGCGGCCATTCGTCGCAGGGTGCGGCGGCTGAGCGGAGCGCGCACTTGCGGCAGGGTATGGCGCAAAAAGTAGCGCGTCTCGGCGGGGGATTTCTGGTAGAGGAGGTTCAGGAGCGCGGTCAGCTGGGCCTGTATGGGCGGGGCGGCGGCTGGCAGGATCGGCTCCAGCAGAGCAAAAACGGGCGGCAGGGCGTCTTCGCTGGCGTTTTGCAGGTAAGGCTGAAGGGCGAGCAGCGCGTGGTTCCAGGAAGGGGTTGGGGCGTTGCCTTTCAGCCAGTTTGCCAGCAGGGTGATGAACCGTTCCGGTGCGGTTTCGCGTAGCGGGCGCAGGGTTTCGGTCAGCAATGCCTGGCGCACGCGGGGATCGCGGCTGGCGGCCAGCCAGGCGTTGAGGATATCGAGCCAGTTGGCCGTTTGCGGGGGGATGTGCGCCAGCAGACGGGCGGCCAACAGGTGGGCTTCCAGCAGCGGTTCCTGCCACAAGCGCAAGATGACGGGCTGAATCCGCTCTGGCGAGGCGGCAGCCAGCGGGGCCAGCCGTCGTTCCACCTCCCGCAGCAGCGGGTCGTGCGCGTTCAAACTGGGTAGATAACTACCCGGACGAGGCAGAGCGCGGGCGGTGGGGTTGGTGTAGAAGTGCAGCAGGGCAGAAAAGCGCAGCCAAAAGCGATCTGGGTCATCTACCACGGCCAGCAAATCGTTGACTTGTTTTTTCAGGCGGGTCAGGTTGATGGCTGGCATACGTCAGCGAAAGCGGCGGCGGGCGGCTGGGGTTTCTAGCAGCGCCCCCGAAAGCAGGGTGAAAAAGGCCACTGCGCCCAGGATGATCGCCGAGGCCGTCCACGATTGGCCGAGCCAGATGCGCCAGGAGATGATCTCGCCCAGCGTTCCCAGCCAGATGAGGGCGGCCAGCAGGGCGTAGATTTGATACACGCGCCGGCTCCAGCGCTTTCGCGTAAGCAAAACCAGCGGGGTGAGCAACGCCAGGGCAATGCCGGGCACATTGCCCTCCCGCAGAAAATGGGCGGCCAGCAGCAGGGCAGAAAGAACGACGGGCAGGAAGATCATCGCGCCTCCAGCGGATTGGGTGCGGTGGGGCGGGGGAAGGAGAAAAAAACGGGAGGCTGCCGCGGGCGGCCTCCCGTTCAGCGGATCTCAGTATGCGCGGGCGAAGTACACCTTTTGCTGGGCTTCCCGGCCGCAGACGATGCACTTGCCGCTGCCTTCGGGCTGCTCGAAGGGGATGCAGCGGGTGGTGGCTTTGGTGTCTTCCTTGACTTTGGCCTCGCATTCGGCGCTGCCGCACCACCAGGAGAAGGCCCAGCCCTCTTTGAGCGTCTCTTGCAGCTCGGCGTAATCTTGCGGGTCGAAGATGTGGCTGTCGCGGAATGCGGTGGCGCGGGCCAGCAGGTTGTCGTGGATGGTGTCGAGCATCTGCTGGACGGTGGCGGCGATGCCTTCCTGCGGCACGAAGGACTTGCCCGCGCGGCCCGGCATGTCGCGGCGGGCCAGCGCCACGCTGTTCTTCTGCACGTCCTTGGGGCCGATCTCCACCCGCAGGGGCACGCCGCGCAGTTCCCAATCGTTGAACTTGAAGCCGGGCGTCACATTGTCGCGGTCGTCCACCTTCACGCGCACCCCGGCGGCCTTCAGCTCGGCGTGCACGCGGTCGACGGCTTCCATCACGGCGGCTTTTTCCGCTTCCTTGCGGAAGATCGGCACGATGACCACCTGGATGGGCGCCAGGCGCGGCGGCAGGATCAGGCCCTGGTCGTCGCCGTGCGTCATGATGATGGCGCCGATGAAGCGCGTCGAAAGGCCCCAGGATGTCGTCCAGGCGTATTGCAGGGTGTTGTTTTCATCCAGGTACTGGATGTCGAAGGCTTTGGCGAAATTCTGCCCCAAAAAGTGCGAAGTGCCCGATTGCAGCGCCTTGGTATCGCCCATCATGGCCTCGATGGTGGTGGACATGACCGCGCCGGCGAACTTTTCGCTCTCGCTTTTGATGCCCTTGATGACCGGCACGGCGGCTTCGTTGATGGCGAAATCGGCGTACACGTCCAGCATGCGCAGGGTCTCTTCGCGGGCTTCCTCTTCGGTGGCGTGGGCGGTGTGGCCTTCCTGCCAGTAAAATTCCAGCGTCCGCAGGAACATGCGCGTCCGCAGCTCCCAGCGCACCACGTTGCCCCACTGGTTGATGAGCACCGGCAGGTCGCGGTACGATTTGATCCACTTGGAGTACATGTAGCCGATGATGGTCTCGGAAGTGGGGCGCACCACCAGCGGCTCTTCCAGGTCTTTGCCGCCGCCGTGGGTCACCACGGCCAGTTCGGGCGAAAAGCCTTCCACGTGCTGCTTTTCCTTTTCCAGGAAAGACATGGGGATGAAGAGCGGGAAGGCGGCGTTGACGTGGCCGGTTTCCTTGAAGCGTTTGTCGAGCGCCTCTTTGATGTTTTCCCACAGCGCCCAGCCGTAGGGCCGCACCACCATGCAGCCGCGCACCGGCGCGTAATCGGCCAGCTCGGCCTTCAGCACCAGCTGGTTGTACCATTCGGAGAAGTTTTCGGAACGGGGGGTGAGTTTATCTGCCATAAAAGCCTCTTTCGTGCAGGGGATGAATGCGGAAGGGAACGGCGCGCCGCGGCGCGCTCGCGGGGATGCGTTGGGCCGTCTGGACGCGGCCTATTCGCCCCTCAGCAGCCGCACAGCGGCGGGCGCATCGGGCGCAAAGGTCAGCAATTCGCGGGCGGACGGGGGGATGTAGGCCGCCTGCGCGGTGAAAAACGCCTGCTCGAAGACCGTCCGCCAGCCCTCTCCGAGCAGGATGAGCGGCTTTCGGGGGAGTGCCTCGATCAGCAGCTGGTTCCACGTCAGGGTGATTTCGGTCAGCGTGCCGGGGCCGCCGGGCAGGGCGATCCAGGCGTCGGCGCGCTCGATCAGGGCCGCCAGGCGGGCTTTCAGCGTCGGGTAGCGCCACTCTTCCAGCACCCAGCGGTTGGGTTTGACGGGGCGCCAGGCTTCGATTTCGTCGCAGGTCACGCCGATGACGTGCCCGCCGGCTTCGGCTGCTCCACGGCTGACGGCTTCCATCGTGCCGATGTAGCCGCCGGTAAGCACGGTGTGACCGGCCTCCGCCAGCAGGCGGCCCAGTTCCAGCGCCTGCTGGTAAAGCGGTTGGCCCGGCTGCGGGCTGGAAGCGCCAAAAACGGTGACGTTCATGCTTTTTTCTCCTCATCCTCCCAGCTGCGCCGGGCGTTGATGGCTAATTTGTCGAGTATGGCCTGCTGCAAATCAATGCCGCTGACGTCGGCCAATTGCAACAGGTAAAGGGCCACGTCGGCCAGTTCCCCGGCCAGCGCCTCGCGGTCGAAGTCCGCGTCCCATTGGAAGTGCTCCAGCGCCTCGGCGGCTTCCAGCGCCAGCGAAATCGCCAGGTTGCGCGGCGTTTGCGGGCGGGGGCTTGCGGGTGCGTACCAGCCCTTGCTTTGCACAAAGGCGTTCATGCGGTCGGTCAATTCGCGCAGGGTCAGATCTTTCATGGTTCACCATAGAAAAACGGCTCTCCGGTTCCGGGAGCCGCGCAAAGGAACCGGTCCTGGCCGGACGTTCAGCAGATCGCAGGGGACGGGTTCTGGGTGTTGCCAATCATGGCGTAATTATACCTGATTTTAGCGTGAGGCACACTGCTATTTCGGTACGCGGCCATGGCTGCTGTGCAGTCTGCTCAAACCTGAATTGCGGATAAAGAGAAACTCCACCGCCGTGTCATTTCGAGCCGTGACGCGGCGAGAAATCTTTCCGCAAGTAGGAGCAAGATTTCTCCCTTCGATCGAAACGACATTCGCTAACCTCCAAACCTTTTCCCCAAACTCCGAACTTTCCAACCTTCGCCCCTGAAATTTTGTATAATCAACCCAGCACACCCCCAGGAGGCGACCATGACCCGCAACCCCTTCCTCTCCCTGCTGGCGTTCACCCTGGCGCTGACCGCCTGCGCCCCGCAGAC
>WGAD01000225.1 GCA_015489255.1 Anaerolineales bacterium
GCACCATCCAGTTCGACTTCAACCTGCCGGAACGCTTCGATCTGGAATTCATCGGTTCGGATGGCGAGCGTTACCGCCCCTACATGGTGCACCGGGCGCTCTTTGGCTCCATTGAGCGTTTCTTCGGCGTGCTGCTGGAGCACTATGGCGGCGCTTTCCCGGTCTGGCTGGCGCCGGTGCAGGCGGTGGTCATACCGATTACCGATGAACACGTGGCTTATGCCCGCCAGGTAGGAGAAGAATTGCAGGCCGCCGGTTTGCGCGTGGAGGTGGACGACGACAAAGCCCGCATGAACGCCAAGATCCGCAAGGCGCAGAAACAAAAAGTGCCGTATATGTTGATCGTCGGTGAACGCGAAAAGGAGACCGGCCAGGTGGCCCTGCGTCTGCGCAGCGGGGAGGACCTGGGCGCAATGCCCGTGACAGACTTCATCGCCCGCGCGCAAGAAGCCATTGCCAACAAGCGCTGAATCCCCCTTGTGAAAGCGCAGCCCCCCGTCAGTCTGGCGGGGGGCTGATTTGCGTCGGGGGGGGCGGTGCGCTCAGTCTTCGGTATAGGAGACGAAATCTTCTCGCGCCAGGCCTTGCCGAAAAGCCGTCTGTGCGACGGCGCGGGCGACGGCCTGGTGTACCTCGCGGTTGAGCGGATCGGGGACGAGCTCCCCGGGCGGGGTGTTGGCTGCGATGGCCTCGGCGGCGGCCAGCAGCATCTCCGGCGTGACGCGGGGAGCGTCGGCATCTACCAGGCCGCGGAAGATGCCGGGAAAGCCCAGCACATTGTTCACCGATTTACCATCGGCGGCAAAGGCTGCGCCGGCGGCCAGGGCCGCCTCGGGGGTGATTTCCGGGTTGGGGTTAGAAAGCGCCAGGATGATCTGCCCCGGGCGCACCATTTCCGGTTTGATCAACCCAGGGGCGCCGGTGGTCGCCACAACGATATCGCAGGTGCGCATGATGTCTTCCAGCGTGGCAGCCTGTCCGCCGTTGGCCTCGTGCCGCGCCAGGGCTTGCGGGTCCAGGTCGGCGCCCAGGACCGGGTTTTGGGTATAGGCCATCAACATGCGGGCAGTGGCGTTGCCGGCGGCGCCCAGGCCGATCTGCCCGATGCGAGCCTGTTTCAGGTCGCGGCCGGCCTCGCGGGCGGCCACCATCAGCGCGGCGGTGGTCACCACAGCCGTTCCGTGCTGGTCGTCGTGCATTACGGGTTTGTCCAGCTGTTCTTGCAGGCGGCGTTCGATTTCAAAGCAACGCGGGGCGGAGATGTCTTCCAGCTGGATGGCGGCGAAGGTCGGCGCGATGTGGACGATGGTTGCGACGATTTCATCCACATCCTGGGTGTTGAGCAGAATGGGGACGCCAGACAGACCGACCAGGGTTTCCATCAGCATGGCCTTGCCTTCCATCACCGGCATTGCACCCAGGGGACCGATGTCGCCCAGACCGAGCACGGCGCTGCCGTCGGTGACGATGGCGATCAGGTGGCTGGTGATGGTGTAATGCCGCGCCAGGGCCGGGTCTTCGGCGATCATCAGGCAGACTTCGGCCACGCCCGGCGTGTACACCCGCCGCAGGGTTGCCAGAGAGTCGATCTGGTAGCGGCTGCGAATGGCGATCTTCCCTTTTTGGTGCAGTTCCAGCACTTCGTCGCGGACCTCCAGCACGCGGGTGCCGGGGTTGTTTTCTATGGCCTGCAATACTTGTTCAATAGATTGCGGGCTGTCGGCGTAGATGGTGATATCGCGGATGACGGAGGCCGAGGTTTCGGAGAGCAAACGAATGCCGCCGACAGAGCCGCCGGCGGCGGAGATGGCGGTCAGCAGGCGGGCCAGCGTGCCGACCTGTTGCCGGTTGCGGACGCGCACCGTGCGCATCAGCTTACGTTCCCAGGCCATATTTCCTCCTCAGGAGCGGGAGCAGATCGGGGAAGGCGTAAAAAACGGGACAGCCGGGGTCGTCGTACAGGCGGCGCCGGTCGAAGAGGATGGCTTCCATGCCCACGCGGCGGGCGCCGACGACATCGGCAAAGTAGTTATCGCCGATGTAGAGGCTTTCTTGTGGCTGGGCCTCTGCCAGCCGCAGGGCTTCATGAAAGGGCTGAGGGTCGGGTTTCCAGTGTTGCAGGTCGCCGGCGGCGATGATGAATTGAAAGAAATCTGCCAGCCCCAGGTCGGCGACCTCCTGGCTGTAATCCTGACGGCGGTTGGAAAGGATGCCGAGCGTCAGGCCGGCGTTGCGCAGGGTTTGCAGGGTTTCTGTCACCCCGGCGGGCAGACGGCTGGCGTATTCATAGCTGGCGGCCATGAACTCACTGGCCAGGTCTGCCAGTTCGGCGGCCAGCGGTCTCCCCAACCCGTAGGCTGTCAGGCGGCGGCGGGCGTAGTTTTTCCAGAAATCCTGGCTGCCGAATTCATAGCGTGCGATATCCGCCAAAAGTTCGGGCGATTGTGCCCAGTAATATTGTTCCCAGCGGGCAGCGCGGCGGCGGTCTTCCTGGCTGGCGGGCCAGCCGATCTCGGCCAGGAAACCGGCGAAGGTGTCGGCTGGTTCGCGTTGGTTCAGGCGCAGGGTGCCGTCGAAGTCAAAGATCACGGCGCGTAACATCAAGTTCAACCTCCAATTTCACTCATAACGCGGTTCACAGGGATTTCGCCCGCCGCCAGGCCATGCCCCCAGGGCTTTTGCCAGATGGCCTCGAGGATCAACCGCCGCAGGGTTTCATCGGTTGCGCCGCGACGCAACGGGGTGAGCAGGTCGATCTCTTTTTCGCGCAAGAGGCACATACGCAGGACCCCGTCCGCGGTCAGGCGGGCGCGGGTGCAAGAAGCGCAGAAGGGCTGGCTCACCGAGGCGATCAATCCGATCTCACCGCGCGCGCCGGGCAAACGGTAGAGGCGGGCCTCGCCATCCAGCCGTCCGCCGTCTACGGGTTGCAGCGGTCCCAGCCGGGCCTCGATACGGGCGCGGATTTCTTCGGCGCGGATCGTCTGCTGCAGCTGAAACTCGGTGGCTCCGCCAAAGGGCATCATCTCGATGAAGCGCACCTGCCAGGGGTATTCCCGGGTGAGGGCCGCCAGATCCACGACGTCGGTTTCGTTGTAGCCGCGGACGACGACGGCATTGATTTTGATGGGCGTCAGGCCGGCTTCTTCGGCAGCGCGGATGCCTTCCATGACCTCCTCCAGGCGGCCCCAGCGGGTCAGGCGGCGAAATTTTTGCGGATCGAGGGTATCGAGGCTGATGTTCACCCGTTTCAACCCGGCGGCGGCCAGATCGGCGGCCAATTTGCCCAGCAGGATGCCGTTGGTGGTCATGGTTACGCTGCGAATGCCGGGGGTAGCTGCGATCTCCCGCACGAGTTCTGTCACCCGGGCGCGGATGGTAGGTTCGCCGCCGGTCAGGCGGATTTTGTCGAAGCCTATGCCGGAAAAGAGCCGCACAAGGCGCAGGATTTCATCGTCTTGCATCAGGGCGTCTTGCGGGCGAAAGGTCATATCCTCTGGCATGCAATAAACGCAGCGCAAGTTGCAATGGTCTGTCAGGCTGAGGCGCAAGTAATGGATGGGGCGGCCAAAGCGGTCTAGGGCCATGAAAATACCTCCAAAAAACGCTGCGATTGGAAATCGCGGGCGTGCAGGCCCCTATTATAAAGTAGAAAGCCGCTCTTTTTGGGCGGCAGGCAAACTCTTACTACGGTTTAATTGAGGCCGACGCAGCCAGTAGGCAGCGTTGGCTGAGTAGCCTGCTACTCAACCAGCGCCGCCGCGCGGCGGACGTCACCACCGCGGCGGGGAAAGGCTGGTTCAGGAAGGGGGCGCCAGCCCAACTTACGGTTTTGGTTTCCGCCGCCTGCGCCAGAGCCACATCCCAATCCACGCCCCAACAATGCCTGCCAGCACCATCCAGCCGCTCATTCTTCCTCCTGCGCCCAGGGACGGTTATCCCAGAGATATATTGTACTCTAACCCTTCTTTCTTGACGGTGATATGATATAGGCAAGTCAAGGAGAAAAAACGATGAATACCGATCCGGCAACAAAATTGGCTCGTCAACGGCTGAGCGTCCTGGAACTGGCGGAAGCGCTGGGCAACGTGAGCGAAGCCTGTCGGCGGCGCGGGATCAGCCGCACGACGTTTTACGAATACAAAAAGCGCTATGAAGCCCATGGGCTGGAAGGGTTGAAAGACCTGCCACCGATTCCAAAATCGCATCCATTTACCACCCCGCCGGAAGTAGTTGAGCGGATTCTGGAAATCAGCTTGGAAGACCCGGCGCGAGGCTGCAATTGGATCAGCGACCGGTTGAAACTGGAAGGAACACCCGTCAGTTATCCCACCGTACAGAAAATTTTGAACAAACACGGCATGGGGACGCGCTACGAACGCTGGCTGCGGTTGGAAGAGAAAGCGCAGGAAAAAGGCTTTGCTTTGAATGCAGCACAGCAGCAATTTCTGGAGAAACAGAACCCGCAGTGGCGTGAAAAACACATTGAAAGCCAGGCGCCAGGCGAATTATTGTCCCAAGATACGTTTTACGTGGGGCGCATGAAGGGTGTGGGGCGCATTTACCTGCATGTGGTGGTGGACACCTACTCCAGTTTTGCCTTTGGTTTTCTGTATACGTCCAAGCAGGCGGAAGCGGCGGTATCGGTGCTGCACAATGATGCCTTGCCTTTCTACAAACAGCATGAGATTCCGGTGAAGGCTGTGCTAACGGATAACGGCACGGAATTCTGTGGCACGCCCGAACATCCGTATGAGTTGTACTTGGCATTGAACGAGATTGAACATCGCCGCACCCCGGTGCGTCGTCCACAGAGCAATGGCTTTGTAGAGCGCTTCAACCGGACAGTCAACGAAGAGTTCTTCCAACGGGCATGGCGCCAGAAGTTATACACTTCGTTGGAGGAATTGCAGGCGGACCTGGATGAATGGCTGCGGTATTACAACTACGAACGACCGCATCAAGGATACCGCAACATGGGCCGCCGACCGTTCGATACCATTCAGTTGTTCTTAAGAAATGTCAAGAAAGAAAACTAAGAGTACAGATATATAGAGAGACCTGGCGTTACAAGAAACACAAGTGTCCAAGCCAAAAGACCCATTATCAAAACCGCTAAGCGCGTCTGCCCATTTCTATGAAAGTACATTCCAAGTGCTGCGCTCGCCGTACCAAATACACCTAAAAGGGAAAAGAGATGTCCGCTCAGTTGTATGGGTATTTGAGATAATTTCTTAGCTCTAGAATAAGACAAGATTGGCATAAACCATAGCAGAATATGCAACATGATCAGAGTACCATTCACTACAAGATTCCTTGGATAGTTTATTGTTGCGCCCAATAATGATACTGCAGACCACACCGCTCCAATGTACAAATACACCATTGTAAATAAAGTGGACAGCCATCGGCGCCAAAATTGTCGCGAGTGCCACGCCCAACGCGTTAAGAATATGGACAACAAAATTCCACTCCCTACAAAGATTTCATCTGTCGTCAAGGGAGGAAAGATTGGCGGATCACTTCTAAAACCAGGATAGCGACCAGGGTTTCTTACTTCAAGAAGGATCAAATCAAGCCACCAGCACACCGAAGTAACGAATACCCACATGATCAATCCCAAAGTTATTGCTCTCCACAGAGGAAGAGAAACGACTTTAGGCGCTGAATCTTTCTCTAGCGACATCGTGTCTCCTTACCAAAGATTTGCTATTTACTTATACCACCAGGCATTAAGTCTTGTTTTTGCCCACGCAGGGAACCCAATTGCATCCACACCTATCCCAATTCCAAAGCCTACAAAAGTAGTAAGGGTGAGAGCAACAGCAGGAGTAGCAATGAATGTGACCGCAGATGTCGGCAAGATGATAGGCGCTGCTGCAATCGCCCCGGCCACCAATGC
>WGAD01000226.1 GCA_015489255.1 Anaerolineales bacterium
GCCAGGACTTGTTCGGCGCGCTGGCCCAGGCTGTCTAGCAGGCGCTGCCGGTCGTACTGAAAGGCCGTGGTGCTGCCATCCAGCAGGAGGTCGTGGGCCCGGCGGCGTTCATCCAGATAGCTCTGCACCGCCTGCCATTGTTGCAAATCGTTGGCGATCAGCCAGTCGATCAGCGCCTGCACCTTGTCGTTGATCTCTTGCGGCGTGTTGGCCGTCACTTGTTCTTCAAATTCCTGTTGAATCCGTTTCCGATCCAGCAGGTCGAAAATGCGGCGCAGCCGCAGAGTTTCGCTGAAGTACTGCTGGCCGCGCAAGGCCATCTGGTAGAGGCTGTTTTCCACATCGGCCATGTGCCGTTCGAAGCCGGCTTCCATGTCCTGGCGGTAGAGCGCCAATTCGCCTTCGATCTGCCTCAGCGTTTCCAGGTCTGCTTGTAGGGTTTCTTGCTGGGCGGCCAGCGTCTGCCGGTAACGGGCGATCAGGTTGGCGGCGACGCCCAGCGGGGCGTCGAATTTCAGGCGCAGCCGTTCTGCGGCATCGAGGTTGTCGGCGATGTAGCGCTCCAGGGCGGCGAAGCGGCTGGCTTCCCAGGCTTCGGCCTGGCCCTCCTTGCCGCTCAGCGCCAGGCGAGCGCTGACGGGGAAGATCTCTGGCCGAAGACCGAGCAGGTTTTGGGCGTTTTGTTCCACAAAGCCCACAATTTCTGCCAGGTCAGATTCTTGGCGCAGGATGTCGATTTTATTGATGATCAGGACGACCTTTTTGCCCCAGTCGCGGATGGCTTGCAAAAAGAGCCGCTCGCTTTCTGTAAAGGGGCGGTCGGCAGAGGTGACAAAGAGCACCAGGTCGGCGCGCGGCAGAAAGCGGCGGGTGATGGCCTCGTGTTCGCGTAGAATGGCGTTGACGCCGGGCGTATCGACCACGCTTAATTCGCGCAAGAGCGGCGCCGGGGCGTCGATCTCGTGCAGCCAGGCGTTGACCACGCGACGGTCGGGCGTTTCGCCGTAGCGGATGACGTTCACCTGCGTGGTGGTGGGCGTGACGCCTTCTTCCAGCACGCGATCGCCCAGGAGGGCGTTGATCAGGGCGCTTTTGCCGGCGTTAAATTCGCCAACGACTACGACGAGGAAGAAGTCATCCAGTTGCAGCAGGGCATCGCGCAGGGCGGCCCGGTCGGATTCGGCGGCTTTGGCCTCGGCGAGGATTTCCTGCAAGCGGTGCAGGGTTTCCCGCTCGGCGCGCAAGAGGTCTTGTTGGGGTTGGGTCAGCAATTGCATGGTGTAAGTATACTCTGAAGTGCGGCGCCGGACGAGGCGATTCGGGCGAAGGAGCGCTCAGGGAATGAGAAAAGCATGGTCGCCTGGACAAGCAGCGTGCGCGCGGTTCGCGCACGGCGTCGCGGAGAGGAAGGGCTGATGAATTGGCGTCACTGGCTGTGGCTGAACTGGCGTTATGTGCGCGGCGATACGCCCTGGGACAGCGGTCACAGTCCGCCGGAACTGGAATCTTTTTTACGCGCGCATCCGCCTGGACGGGCGCTGGACCTGGGCTGCGGCACCGGGACGAACACCCTGCGCCTGGAAGAAGCGGGCTGGGAGGTCACTGGCGTTGATTTCGCCTGGCTGGCCTTGTACCACGCCCGGAGAAAAGCCAGGCGCGGCCAGGCGCGGCGCGTCCGCTTTGTGCTGGATGACGTCACCCGACTGCGCCGGGTGCACGGCCCGTTTGACCTGGCGCTGGATATCGGCTGTTTTCACGCCCTGGGGGAGGGCAAGAGGGCCTACTTACGGCGCCTGGATGCCCTGCTGGCCGAGGGCGGCTTCTGGCTGCTCTATGGTTTTCTGGCGCCGGGCGGGCCGGGCGGCATCGGTGTGAGCCGGGCAGATCTGGCGGCCTTGCCGACGGGGTGGCGCTTGCTTTGGCGGCAAGAAGGACGCGATCGGCGGGGGCGCCCTTCTCTCTGGCAGTTGATGCAGAAAAACGCTTGAAAGAGGTCAGGGGGGGAACCGGTTTTCTTCTCGCCGGGTGTCAAAGGCCTCCAGCCGCTGCCCATCGCGCAGGAGGAAGCCATCGTAAGCCTG
>WGAD01000227.1 GCA_015489255.1 Anaerolineales bacterium
CGTGCTATTTCAAGGGTTTGGGATGATGTCGCGCGAATTCTATAGCTTGGGGTGATTTGACTCCGCCCCCTGGGTTTCCTTGGTTTAGTGTTTTCACTTATTATCATCTGATGATAGTATTTAGTCATGCACAAGGATGGCATAAGCAATTTACTTGAACTGCACGGAGTCATTATCGATCAAGGCGATGGCTACTGGATAAAGATTGATGCCTGGAGGGTACCTGAAACCCCAAGCATCCCGCATGGCATCCGCTACTCCCTGAGCCTGCATTCGCCTTCAGGAATCCGCTTGATGGGCTATGACAATGCTCATGCGGTCAAGCCGCCGAAGAAATTCAAATACGCGGGTGACCGTTTGCCTTATGACCACCGGCATCGTCATTCAAGAGACAAGGGCGTACCCTATCATTTTCAAAACGCCTATCAACTCATGGAAGATTTTTTCAAAGAGGTTGACCTGGTTCTGAAGGAGCTGCAGAAATGAAGGTTCTTATTGGCGTCATGCCACAGCACAAAATCCGCAAACGGATGCTGGCCATTGCCAGCGGCCGTTACAGGCCCCGAAAAAACGAACCGAAAATCTGGTTTGCCTCCATGCGCTCCCTGGCCGAGGTGCTCAGCGACGACAACCAGGCTCTGTTGCGGATCATTCAGGAGAAAAAACCAAGTGCCATTGTGGAACTGGCAAGAATGACCGGACGCCAGACCAGCAATCTTTCACGCACCTTGCATACCCTGTCCCATTATGGGCTGGTGGAGTTGCATAAGGACGGCCGGCGGGTCAGGCCGGTGGTCAAGAATACCGATTTTCAAATCATCATTTCGCCACAGCCCTTGACGGAGCAGGAACAGGCGGCCTGACAAATGTGAGGCTATGCGGTGTGAGGGGGCGGGGGCAAATCAGGGTGATGTCGCGAAAATTCGAGAGCTTGGGGTAGTTTGGCTCCGACCCCGAGGACCCAACAACCCCACCCAGGTGATTTTCCGCGTCATGTGAAAAATCGGCTCGGCGTTTTGTTTGACATAGGAAAAACCGCCAACGCCATAGCCGGCGTTCATGGTGAGCGTGGCGGGTTTTTCCACGGCGTCGTTCCCAAAACGCGCGGGCCAAAGCCCCATGGTGAGCGCGGACAGCATGCCGGTGGCCACCGGATGGCTGACCTGCCAGGACGACACGATGCGGTCATCGCCGAGCCCGGGCGCGCTGGTGGCGAACGCCATGGCCGGGAGCAGGAGCAGCAAAATGAAAACAATGCGCATGGGCAACAGTCCGTATTCCAAGATTGGAGACGATTCTAGCGGGATGCCGGGGGCCAAAAAGAATCCTAAACGTCGAAAAACGGCGTTTTCCTCATTCATTTCGTAAAAAAAGTTGTCGCCGCCAGGTGCGGCTCGTCCCGCCCTGCCCTTTCAAATCAGTAAGGATGCGCCATGGCGGCCATGTGCGCCAAACAGGTGCATTCCGTCTGATTTCTGTCGTATCCCGAACGATTCTGGAGGTGCGCCAAAAAAGTGATAATTTCGGCATCAATGCCCTCACGAATGAATTAAAATCGGAAATAGGGGTCTACCCGGATAAGGCCACAAGATGTTGTGGTGAGGAAAAACAACAAAGGAGAATAAAAAATGTGGTACCTGATTGGACTGGCGGCGGGCATTGTATTGGTCACCCTGGCGCTGGTGATTCGTGACCAGAAACGCCAAGCGCAAAACGCGGCTTTGGCGGCGACTGGCGCGGAAGTGGTGGAACCGGCCGCCGGCCTTTGGCAAAACTACCCGGTGAAAACCACCCTGGCGCTGCTGGTGCTGCTGGCCACGGGGCTGGTGCTCTTTCGCGCGGTCATCATCGAGGTCCCGGGCACCGTTACCCTGTTTGCCGGACTGGCGAACCTGGGCGCCTGGCTGGCTCTGGCGGCCATGCGTGCCTACCCGCCCGAGGAGGCGGAGGAAGGGATTGTGGTGGATGAGGGAGGGTATTATGAGGAGGATAGGGAGAGTTTGGCCTATAGTTTTGCTCACCCGTTCGAAATGACCATGTATAACATGAGTTGTAACGAAGCATCTCCTTGGTATGATGGCGATTAACCCCATTGGGGAAACGGGAAGCACCTGTCTACCCCTCATCAATTCGTCGGCGTCGGCGGCTTTGACAGCGACAGGGGATTGAACAGCCACCCTTCCTCCGGGGTGTCGCGCGTTGCCCCCATGGGCTCCGACCCGTGGCTCATCACCTCGTAGATTTTGTCATAGCCTTGCCATGCGCTGACGCCGGGTGTGCCGTTGCGTTCCATGGAGATCTTGTGCGCCAGCAGCCAGCCGCGAAGCGCCTCACTGTGCCGGGCGTTGGCATCGGGGCCGCTGAAGTCCTTCAGTTGGGGACGCAGCTTCTGCAGGGTGTTCTCCTGGTCCGTCCAGGGCAGATTGCCGTTTTCGTAGGCGGCCATGCGGGTCGCCACATAGGTCTTGGCGCCCAGCCCGGACAATCCCATCAGGTTGGCCTCGTGGCGGTAGCTCTGCTGTAGCACCTCTTTGGGACTGGGCCGGTCGCCGGCGGCGTTGAGCAGCTCGGTGCGGAACGCCTTGGCGTCCGCGATCTCCTGCTCCAAAGACGCCTTTTCCTGAATGAGGTCGGTTTTCTCACTGTCCCCCAGGCCGAACCACGTTGGCTCCGTGGACGCCTTGGGGATCTGGGCGTTGACCTCCTCGAGACGTTTCTCCAGACCGGCAATCACCTCGGATTCGTGAGCAGCCAGGCGTTTGTTAAACTTGGCCCCAAGCTGGTCCCAGGCATAACCGACGGACGCACCACTGGTGCGGAGTTGGGTCACCTGCTCCTGAAATTCATCCGACATGCTGGCGGCCTTCTCGACGGCAGCCGCGAAATAGCTGTTTTCCCATTGGGCGTTGAACGCGTATTTCCGCGCGTTGTATTTGCGGTGATGACCGCTGTACTTGTATTGTCCTTCGGCTTCATTGCCGCCGTCGACATAGCGATTAAACGCCGGGGCCTGCGCGTCTTCAAAGGCCTTCTCGGGAAATGGCAACCGACTCATGGCATCATTGGTGCGCGCTTGGCCATCGGCATAAAGCGTGCCCGGGCCTCGGCCCTGGCTGTCGAGCAGCTGCCCCGCCCTGCCGGATTTTTCCGGCCCGCGCACGGCCTGCCCCTCGGCCATGCGGTCGCCATGGGTCTGGAGAAAATCTTTCCCGGGTCCCTGCCCGATATAGTCCTGCAGCATGGCGCCCTTTTCCTGGTTCAGCAGGTTGGCGAACCGTACGGAAGCCCCATTGCTGCCGAAATCCAGCCAGGTCCTGAAGCCTGCCAGGGATTCGGCCTGGGAAGGAGTCAACAGGGGATCCTGGCGCTGAATGGCATCAAGATGGCGATAATATTGCTCATTGAAATCGTGATTCAGTGCATTCTCCTGCTGGGCATCGATGAATCCCTGCTGTCGCGCCGCCTGCGTCAAGCCGCGGAAACGGTCGGGATTCCAGCCCGTCTGGACCGGCCGCCCCTGCTGCCAGCCGGCATAGATCATTTTGGCGTAATTGCCGCCGGTGGTCCGCTCATAGGCGTTCAGCGTGTTGGCCGTTTTCTCCAGGCGTTTCTGTTCCGTGCGGGCCTCCTCGAGCTGGTCGGAATAGCTTTCCACATCCCGGGCCTCCTGTTCGAACGAGGCGTTCTCCGACGTGGCCGCCGCCCGTGTCAGCTGCGCCGCGTCGCCAAAGGTCAGGGAACCGCTTCGTACATGCTGAAGATCCACGCTCCCCTCCTTGCTTGTCGCCTCGATCCAGTCGTGGGCGATATCGGCGGCTTCTTTTGTTCCTATGTCCAATCCGAAGCCTCCATTGGCCAAATCGTCCGTCATTTGGTTCTGAAGCTGTTCTCTTCTTTCGGCACCAGCTTTTCCTTTACCCGTTTTCGCAGATAAACCGGCCATTCCCTTAAAATACGCCGTCAAATCCGCTTTCTTCGCATCCGACAACCGGGAGCTGCCGCCCACGCGGTCGAGGATGGCGCTCTGCACCGAGTGCATGTCCTGACCGGTGATCGTCTGGGTGCCGCCACCGGTGGTGGTGTAGCTGGCGCCGATGCCCTGTTTCGATACGCGCGACCCCACGGCCTGCACGGCGGCCATGCGTTTTTGTGTCAACTGGGCCACCCGCTGCTTGGCGGCGCTCACCTGGGTGGAGAGGGTCTTGCGCATTTGCCCACTGCCCATATAGGCCTCGGTGATTGCTGACGGGTCACCAATACCGGCACCGGATACCCACGGACGGTTGTGGCCGACATTCCGTCCGGCATTGGTGTGCTTGACCCCCGACCATTCACTCAACGGATCCACCTTACGCAGTTTCGGCGCCGCGCCGGACGGGTCGGCCTTGCTGGCCGCGGATCGTCCCACCCCATTGGCGACGTTGCTCATGGCATAGGCGCCGGCGCTGAGAAGCGCCAGGGTGATCATGGGCGTGGCCGCCATGACCTCCGAGGCCACCATGAGCTTGGTGGACACGATGTCGTAAAAATGCACCGGGTTGAAGGCGCCCTGGCCGACGCCCCATCTGAAGTTCTGGAACGCGCTCCGGGTCTGCTCCATGATGACGTAGTTGATGAGCAGCGCGGCGGGCATCCAGGACTGGATCCAGAAGCCGAACAGGGCGTATTTCAGGATGATGGAGATGCCGGCAAGCCCTGTGGCCACCGCCACGACGATGACGATGGGCGACAGGCCGTAGAACAGGTAGGTGAGGATGTTCATCAGCGGCACCATGATCTTCTGGAAGATCGAGGCCTGCATGGCCGCATCGATCTTGGCGGTTTCGCCGGCCTCCGTCATGGAGGTGATGCATTCCTGGAAGGCCAGCTCGTCCGCGGCCGAACCGCAGCCCATGGCGCCGACGGACCACTGGTGAAACAGCAGGTCCTGCATGAAGGAACGCGCCTCTGTGGCGGACATGCCGGTGCCGTCCTGAACCGACTGGGCGACATCGCTGAACTCGTATTTTTTCGTCAGGAGCGAGGAGTAAGCCAGCCCGGTGGGCGCGGCGATGGCGGCGTTGAGATCGGCGGAAGCCTGGTCGTTCACATCGTTCATGTAATCGTTCAGCTCGCCCCGCAGGAAATTGGCGGCCATGGCGCAGCTGATGCCCACGCCGTCGGGGTTGGCGTCGGTCTGATAGGTGATGGGCCCGCCCGCGGGATCGTAGTGGTCGAGAAAATAGTCCATCTTGCCCG
Organism: Anaerolineales bacterium; assembly: GCA_015489255.1. Lineage (GTDB taxonomy): Bacteria > Chloroflexota > Anaerolineae > Anaerolineales > Villigracilaceae > S143-42. The sequence goes on from WGAD01000227.1 coordinate 5,239, forward strand.
TGGCCGAGTCATAGGTGACCGTGGGGTTGGCCAACTGGGCGCAGTTGGCCATGTATCGCGCCAGGTCCGAGAAGAAAAACACGTTCTTGGGGGTCACGATGATCTTTCGCAAGGACAGCATCAGCTGCAGATCCGATGCAAAGCCGTCCTGGTACATGGTCGAGGTGGACCCGACGGGGCTGAACACCGTATCGAACTGGTCCGCCATCTTCTTGGCCACCGAACTGCCCAGTGACGCCACCATGGCGATGCCCAGGGGCGTGTCGCCCACCACGGCCGTATCCCCCGAGAACACGTCCTGGATGATCAGATCCGTGCGCGGCACCGTCATGACCACATAGATGAGGAAGGCCAGCAACACCGGGCCGAAGTTCAGCCGCTGGTGGACGAACCAGGCCAGTATGGAGCCCCACAGGGTCAGCATGATGCCGAAGGTGAAAAAGCCGCCGGCATTGTAATCCGCGCCCTCGGCGGAATACCAGCCGGACGAGTTGAAGACCATGTTCATGCCTTCGATGACCTTTCGGGCGGTTTCGACATCGCCATAGACGAAGATTTCGGCACTCATTGCACGGCCTCCGCCGGTTTATGGTCCTTGGGGAAACTGCCCTTGATGTTTTTGGCAAGCTCGATCATCGCATTGGTGGCGTCGGTCGATGACAGGGCCACCTTGCCCTGGACATCGCTGGTTTCCCGGGCCAGCGCGAGCAAGCCCTCCTTCACGATATCGGGCATGGGTGGCTTGTCCTTGTCGCCGGAGAAGGCCGTGTTGACCGTGAGGGAGATGGACGTCGCCAGGCGGATGGCCATCAGGCGCACGAAATCCTTTTCGACGCCCCGGGCAAACAGCGCGACCGCCTCCGGCGAGCGGTGGACATCGACCAATATCCTGTATAGCGGTATGACCGTGATGCCGATGAAGGCCTGCTGCGTGGGCGTCAGTTCCTGGCCGTTCTGGATCCGGTACACGATGCTGCCGGGCTGGCCGACGGTGATACTCAGATCGTAAGTGCCAAACAAATGGTTGTGGACGATCTGATCCAGGGTGTGCAGGGGATAGGTTCCCTCGTACATGGACAGGCAGCCGCGGATGCCATTGAGGTTGTTGCAGCGCAGAATCGTATGAGGCGCCACGGTGCTGTCGTTGGATTTCGCCCACATGATGTTCTGCAGGGAGAGGGTCCGGTGATACGGGGTGGGCGTGCATTCGGTCTCCTGGTTCGACGGGGACGCGTTGCAACCGCCCTGGTCCGGGCTGTTTTTCGGATCCTCCGGATAAATGACGGTGCCCACCAGGCTGATCAGCGTCTCTATTGCCGTGGGGTCGCGACCGCTGCTGGAGCCGCTGAGGATGCCGCCGAGTTTCGCAACGGTGGCGTCCTTGTACAGGGCGCGATAGGTGAGGTTGCCGATCATGGCGGCCCCGCCGTAATCGCCGGTGCTGTTGGCGGCCTGCACGGCATAGGAGGTGGAATCGCTGCCCCACCCCGGATCAGTGAACACCTTGGTCAGGGCGTCGACGAAATCGTCGGCGCCGCCGGCGGCCTGTTCGATCCTTGTCAGTTCCTTTTTGCCGGCGGCACCGAGATCCATGTTGGAGGCCAGCCCCGCGACGATCTTGGCCCCGATGGCGCAGGACGAGGCCTCCAGGGAATTGATGTTGTTCATCAGATTCTGGAGGTGCGCCATGAGGGCGGAGCATTCCTGGCAGATGGTGGCGATGGCCAGCTGGAAGGCGTAGCCCACGGCGGCGGTGCCGATCTGGCGGAGAATCTGCTTGAACTGCTCGGCATTGATGAAGCTGAAACTGCCGCCGAAGAAATCGATGCCGTTGCAGCCGGCCTGCAGGTGCGGCGGCGCGATGTGGGCCAGCCAGATGTTGCGGATGGGCCAGCGCACCTGAAACGATCCGCCGGTGAGCACTCCCCGGCGCTGAGACTGGTAGACCCCCGGGTTGGTGGCGGTGGCGGACAGCATGTCCGACAGAGCATCACTCAGGGACGCCCGGGCGGGGGGCGCCGCGGTCATCACGGCAGCGGAAAACAGGGCGGCGAACACAAACGCGACAAAACGGTTCATCAATCTTCCGCGAAACCGTCCGGGCATCGCGGCCTCCTAAGCTGGGTTAAAACACCTTCGGCCAATGCCGAATTATTCAGATGCCCATATTACGGAGGAATGAACCGAAAAAAGGTTTTGTAAAAGACGAAAAAAGGCGTTTTCAATCAGGGAATGGCCGGTTTTTCGTTTTGAAAGGCGCCATTTTTCAGCCTTTTCAATCGCGCCTGCTCCATTTGCTGGTATTTCACCCGGGGGCGCTGCGCCTGGGGCGTGGGCGGCGGCAGGATGGAATACCGCGGGTCATCCTGTCCCATGGCGATCTCCAGGCGGTCCTTGAGGTAGGCCACCCAGGAGGCCGGATCGTTTGGATCCACCCCTTCCGGGAAGGTCATGTCGTCGGTACGGAGGAGTCCGCGCTCGTCCAGGTGCGCGAGCTTGAGTTCCTCGTCGTCGAGCAGCTTCAGCTCTTCGGCGGCCAGGAGCACCCGGGACACCAGCGCGTTGGTGGACAGCAGGCCCTGGGACACCACGCCGATACGGTCCGGCGGCGCCGCCAGGACGATGGCGGGCACCACGGTGATGTTCCAGGACTTCGCCCAGCCGGCATCCTTGATGAAGGGGACCTGCTCCATGCCCGGCATGGGCTTGCCGTCGAGGGAAATGAGCCGCATTTCGAACCCGTACCGCAAGGCGAACTGCTTCAGCGGGAACAGCTGGAAATGGCAGTATTTGCAGGACGATGTATAGAAGAAAAAGATACCCGCCTTTTTCGACAGGTTCTTGAGGATCTTCTTCTGCGCCCATTCGTTGGCGCGAAGGGTGACGGATTTGAACGCCGTGGCGAACGGGAAACGGTTGTTTTCGTCCAGCAGCGGATCCGTGAGCGACACCCGCTTGAACATGGTGGAGAAGCGGTCGGCCTTGTCCATCATCACCCGTTGCGCGTACATGTAGATC
>WGAD01000228.1 GCA_015489255.1 Anaerolineales bacterium
CAACATTCTCTATAACCTGAATTGCGGATAAGGAGGATGGGTGTCATGGCGAGGGCGCATCGCGCCCGAAGCCATCTCCCACATCGTCATACAGGGGATTGCTTCGCTCCTTGCAGTCGCTCGCAATGACAAAACGGATCCCTGCTGCTAATCCGCAACTCGGGTTCTCTATACGAAAAAAGACGACCTCTGCGATAAAACGTTACAAATTTGTTAAGTCAAAAAAAGCGACCTGCCGCAACAGGTCGCTTTTTGGGGTTGTTGGCCCGTTCAGGCCAGGCCGAGTTCAGCCAGCTTCTCCGGCGTGGGGTTGCCTTTGGCGTCCCAGCCGCGGGCGGCGTAGTATTCCGGCAGCATTTTGTCCAGCTCGGTCACCCGCCCTTTGGCCGGGCCATCGGGCAGCGGTTCGTTCAACATGCGCGGCGGCAGGGTGTCGTCGTGGCCGCCGGTGCCCGCGCCGATCAGGAAGAGGCGCTCCAGGTTGTAAATGCGCTCGCCCGCCTTCAGCATTTCTTCGGGGGTGTAGTCCGCGCCCGTCGTCAGTCGCATCAGTTCAGACAGCACAGTAGGGAAGATCATCTCTTCTTTGGTGAAGACATAGCGCACGGCCAGGAAGACGCACAACCCGGCGGAGTCGATCAGCGCAAAAGCATCCTGGAAACGTTTGACCAGCGGTCCCTTGCCTTCGGCCTTGAGCGGATCGATCTTCACCGGCACGCCAAAGACTTCTTCGTAGGCCACGTCGCCTTCCATGTGCGAGGCGCCCTTGTTCGAGGTGGCGTACAGCAGCCCCATACCCTGCGAACCGCGCGGGTCGTAACCGGGGAATTCCTGCTTGCGGGCGGTGACGGCGATCTCCGGGTGGCCGTATTTTTCGGCCATGCGGTAGCTGCCCATCGCCAGCACGTCGCCGAAGCCCTCGCGGTAGGCCATCTTCTTGATCATCTCGATCATCGCATCGGCATCGCCGAAGCGCAAAGGCATGCCGATCTCTTCTTCGCTCAGGTAACCGCGCTCATACATCTCCATCGCCGCGGCAACCGTCATGCCCGCCGAGATGGTGTCCAGGCCGAGTTCGTTGCACCAGTAATTGGCCTTGGTCAGCGCCGCCAGGTCGTTCACCCCGCAAGCCGACCCCAGCGAAGCGATGGTCTCGTATTCTGGCCCTTCGCCCTTGCCCTTGTATTTGCCATCCGGGATCTCAGTATCGCGCCCGCAGGCGATCGGGCAGCGGTAGCAGGGTTTGGGGCGCTTCAGGTAGGTTTCTTTCAGCCGGATGCCGTCGATTTCAGCGGCATCGGCAAACGTCCCTTGCTGCCAGTTGAAGGTCGGCAAGATGCCCAGGGTGTTGGTCACCTGGGGCACGTAGGCCGTGCCGTATTCGCGCAGGGAAGAACCGGCTTTCATATCGGCGCCGACCTGTTTGGACAGAGAAACGCTCAGCTGGCGCATCCCCTGGGCGTCGAACATCGGCGGGTTCTTGCGCCCCTGGACGACGACCGCCTTCAGGTTTTTGCTGCCCATCACCGCCCCCACGCCCGATCGCGCCGCAGCGCGGTGTTTGTCGTTCATGATGGCGGCCATCAGGGCCAAATTTTCGCCCGCCGGGCCGATGCAGGCCACCTTGGCCTTCGGGTCAGTCTCTGCCAGCAGGGTGTCGGTGGTGGTGGGCACATCCTTGCCCCAGACGTGCGCGGCAGGACGCAGCTCCACATGGTCTTCGTGCACCCAAAGGTACACCGGCTCCGGCGCGCGGCCTTCGAAGATGAACATATCGAAGCCGGTGCGCTTCATCCAGGTGGGGAAATCGCCGCCGGAGTTGGAATGCGCCAGCGCGCCCGTCAGCGGCGACTTGGTGACCACCATGTAGCGGTTGCCGGTCGGCGCCGGCGTAGCGGTCAGCGGGCCGGTGGTGAAGATCAGCTTGTTCTCCGGCGAGAGCGGGTCCACCTGCGGATCGACCTCGTCGTACAAGTAGCGGATCGCCCAACCGCGCCCGCCCACATAGTCGCGTGCCAGTTTCTCCGGCACGCTTTCCACGCTGATCGCGCCGGTCGTCAAATTGACGCGCAAAATGCGCCCATGCCATCCATACATTGGAACACCTCCCGAAAAAATAAAGGCAGGGGCCGATGCCCTGCCAGGTTTCAACCGCCAGCCACCGCGGAAAACGCCGCCACTTCGTCGCCCTCTTGCAAGGCCGTGTCCAAAGGCACGGTCAAACCGTTGACCACGATCACGCTGGTATCGTCCAGGGGAACGCCGAAAGGCTGCAACGCTTCTGCCACTGTTGTGCCTGCCGGTACTTCAACTTCAACGGTATTGCCTCGCGTCCCCGGCGGCAACAATTGACGATAGGTGGCAATCAACTTGACGCGGATTTTCATGGCCCGATTTTAACACAAGAGTGATGAGAACGACACCAAAATCCAGCGGTAGATCGTATTTCCATACACCGCCCACTGGACGAGGAGCGCCAACAGCGCTGCGGCGCACCACCCCCAGCCGGCCGCCGGCCTGGACGCCGAAAAGCGGTCGGCGGTCAGCAGCCAGGCCAGATAGGGGAACAGGCCATAGACCACCGCCACCAGCAAGGCGTAGGGGATGCCGGTCAGCGGCTGCGTCAGCGCCCGCAACAACACGCCGCCGACCTCCTCGGTGGCGATGCCAAACACCCCGCTGACCCAAAACACCTGCCAGCCGGTGAAGGCCGCCCGCCCCAGCAGCCACCACCAGACCGCCATCAGCAGGCCGTAGTAGAACACGCCCATCAGCAAGTCGCGGGCCGGGTCGGGGTGCAGCAGGATGCGCTCGGCAGGCGGCACGTCCAGGTTGTTCCACACGGCCAGGGCTTCGATCAACATCCCAAACGCCACCCCGCTGAGCCAAAACCCGCTCGTGCCGGGCAGCCGCGCCAGGGCGGCGCGCAGCGGTTCGCGCAGCAAGACCACCGCCAGCCAGAGGGGGAAAATGAGCAACATCGGGTCGTCGCCCGCCAGCGCCAGCCCAACCAGCGCGCCCGTCAGCGCCCACAGCGCCGCGCGTTTCACCCTTTTGCACCGGTCTGCACGCGCCACAAACGGGCGTAAATCCCATCCTGCGCCAGCAAGTCTTCATGCCGACCGGCCTCGGCCAGCCGACCGGCTTCGAGCACGAAGATGCGGTTGGCGTTGCGCACCGTAGAAAGCCGGTGGGCGATGATGATCGTCGTCCGCCCTACGGCGATCTTTTCCAGCGACCGCTGAATCAGGGCTTCGGTTTCGTTATCCACCGCCGATGTGGCCTCATCGAGGATCAGCACGGGCGGATCTTTGAGCACCGCCCGCGCGATGGAGATGCGCTGCCGCTGCCCGCCGGAGAGCTTCTGCCCGCGCTCGCCGACGATGGTATCGTACCCTTGCGGCAGCGACATGATGAAATCGTGCGCCTCGGCGATCTTCGCCGCCGCAACGATTTGTTCATCGGTAGCTGCAAACGTGCCGTAGGCGATGTTTTCCCGCACCGTGCCGTGAAAAAGGTACACATCCTGGCTGACAAACCCAATCGCCCGCCGCAGATCGCGCAACTGCAAATCACGCAAATCCACCCCGTCTAGCAAGATGCGCCCGCTTTCTACATCGTAAAGGCGCAGCAACAATTTGACCAGCGTGCTCTTGCCGGCGCCCGTTGCGCCAACGATTCCAACCGTCTCCCCGGCCGGAATGTCCAGCGTCAGGTGACGGATGACAGGCCGGTCTTCGCCACCGCGATAGGTGAAGGTCACGTCTTCCAGCGTAATTTCGCCGCGCACCTGCGCCGCATCCAGCGGCACCTTGCCGTCGGGCAGGCGGGCGTCCGTATCCAGCAGGGCAAAAATGCGGGCTGCCGAAGCCATCGAACGCTGGTAAAGGTCCAGCGTCTCACCCAGGCGCGTGAGCGGCCACAACAACCGCTGCGTAATGAACACCAGCACGCTATACGTCCCAACGGCCAGTTGCCCGGCCAGGGCCATCTTGCCGCCAAAAACCAGGATGGCGATGAAGCCAACCATGATGACCATGCGAATCAAGGGCACAAAGGCGGAACTGTAAGCAATGGCTCGCTCGTTGGCGCGCCGATAACGCTCGCTGGCCGCGGCCACCCGCTGTAATTCGTAAGCCTCCGCCGTAAACGATTTCACCGTAGCGATGCCCCCCAAATTGTTCGCTAGCTGGCTGTTCAAGGCGCTGACCTCCTCGCGCACAGCCGCGTAGAGCGGCGTCAGCAAAGCCTGAAAACGCAGCGACCCCCAAACGATCAGCGGCATGGGCAGCAACGCCATCCAGGCGACCTGCGGCGCGGTGTACAAGAAGATGCCGCCGATCACCACCACCGTGGTCAGCAGTTGCAGGATATCGGTCACCCCGCTGTTGAGAAAACGTTCCAACTGGTTGATGTCGTTGTTCAGCACGGCCATCAGCCCGCCGGACGTGCGGTCTTCGAAATACGTCATGCCCAGGCGTTGAACGTGGTCCCAGGCATCCAGGCGCAGCTCGTGCTGGATCGTCTGCGCCAGGTTGCGCCAGGCCACCTGATAGAGGTATTGAAAAGCCGATTCCAGCGCCCAGATGACCACCGTCGCCCCGGCCAGCGCCAGTAATTGATCGGCAGGATCGCGGACCCCCAGGCGGCCAACCCACGAAGCCTCTCCCTGGACGACCACATCCACCGCTGCGCCGATCAACAACGGCGGGGCCAAGTCAAAGATTTTGTTCAACACAGAATACAGCGAGGCCAGCACCACCGCCCGCCGGTGTGGACGCGCGTAACGCCACAAACGTTGCAGAGGATGCAAAGATGAATTAGACATACGTCTATTATGCCACAAGGCAGGATTCGTTATAATGAAGTCCATGAACCAACAAGACCTGACCCCCATTCCCGAACACGGTGATTGCCTGGTTTGCGGCAGCAGCAACCCGCACGGCATGGGCCTCACCTGGCTGGCCGCTCCCGATGGCACCATCTACGCCTATTTTACGCTGGACAAAAAAGCCCAAGGGCCAGAAAACCACGTCCACGGCGGCGCATCTGCCGCCATCCTGGATGAAGGCATCGGCGTCGCTATCTGGCGCGCTGGCTACAACGTGGCCGTCGTACAGCTCAACATCACCTACCGCCAGGCCCTCCCCCTGCACACTCCGCTGACCCTGCAAGCCCGCCTCGAACGGAAAGAAGGGCGCAAGCTCTATGGCAGCGGAGAAATTCTGCTCCCGGATGGACAAGCGGCCGTCCTGGCACAAGGGATCTATGTGGAAGCGCCGCAATTGTTCACCAAAAACCGCTATCGGGGGTAAACCATGCCCTGGGAAGAGATCCCGCACACCGCAGATTGGGCCATTCGCGTGTGGGCGCACGACCTGCCGACGCTCTTCCGCGACGCCCTGAGCGGTATGTACGCCCTTTGCCGGGCGCGGCCCGCCGCGGCGGGCCTGGACGCGGCTCCCGTCCTCCTGCAGCTGGCCGCCGTGGACACCGAAAGCCTGCTGGTAGCCTTCCTCAGCGAAGCGCTCTTCCACCTGGAAGATGGCCGCCTGCTGGAGGTGGTCTCCCTGTCCATCACCGCCGACCGCCTGGAGGCATCCGTCCGCCGCCTTCCGCTGGCTCACGCCGAAAAAGAGATCAAGGCCGTCACTTATCACGGCCTGTCGGTCCGACGCATCCCCGAGGGCGTAGAAGCTATGCTGGTTTTTGACGTATGACCAGAACAACGAAAAAAGGAGCCGCCCATGATCCGCCTGCAAGACCTGGAACGTATTTCTCCCTATGAATGGCGCATCCCGGCCGATTTACGGCCCGATATGCGCGTGCCGGTGCGCATTTTCGCCAGCCGCGACCTGCTCGAAGCCGTGCTGAACGACAAATCGCTGGAGCAGGCCGTCAACGTGGCCGCCCTGCCGGGGCTGGTGGGCGAAATGCTGGTGATGCCCGACATGCACCAGGGCTATGGCTTCCCGATCGGCGGCGTGGCCGCCACCCGCTACCCGGATGGCGTGATCTCTCCCGGCGGCATCGGTTACGATATCAACTGCCTGACCGGCGATACCCGGGTGCTGCACGCCCATGGCTTTACCCGCCAGATCGCCGACATGTCCGCCGACTGGCCAGGCAGCCGCCTGACCTGCTTCGACCTGGACGCCCTGCAGCCGGTCGCTGCTCAACCCGTGCTCTGGTTTGGTCGCCCGCCAAAGGCGCCCGTGCTGCGCCTGACCACAGAAAGCGGCCAGTCCATCGCCGCCACAGCCGATCACCCTTTTTGGACGCCGAACGGTATGCAACCCGCCGACCATTTGCAGCCCGGCGACCGCATTGCTCTCTACCCCTTTGAAGGCGTTCCCTATGAAGCCCCGCCCACAGAGACAATTGTCAGCGAAGCCGACTTTTCCGCGTTTTTGCGCCAAAACGGGAAAGGAGCATCCGGTAATGCCCACCGTCAGATCTTGAAACACCTGAAAACACGCGGGTTGCTGCCCTTGCGCTACGATGCACCAGCGCTGCCCTATCTGCTCAAGCTGATGGGGTATCTATTTGGCGATGGCAGCCTGTATTTCAACTCGGAAGGCAAAGGACAACTGGCTTTTTACGGCAAGGCGCACGATCTGGAATCTATCCGTGCCGACGTCCGTCAGCTGGGCTTCACCCCCAGCCGGGTGTACAGCCGTCCACGCGACCATACTATTCAGACCACCTACCGGCGATACCATTTCAAACACACCGAACACTTTTTCCGTGTCAGCAGCACGTCTCTGGCCATGCTGCTGGCTTTTTTGGGCGTTCCAGCCGGCGCCAAAGCAGTCCAGGATTACACCGCGCCTGGCTGGCTGGACAGGGCGCCCCGCTGGCAAAAACGGCTCTTTCTGGCCGCTCTGTTTGGCGCTGAACTCAGCACGCCGCAGACGGTCAGCGGACACGGCACCAATTTTTCGTCGCCTACCCTGAGCCTGAATAAACGCGCCGGGTTCGAGGCCAGCGGTCAGCAGTACCTGCATACCCTGGCGGCCTGGCTGGAAACATTTGGCGTGGAGACCCACAGCATCAGCATCCGCGCCGAACAAGAAAACGCCGATGGCAGCCACTCCTTCCGTCTGCGCCTGAGCATCCGCTCCGATCCGGAAAACCTGATCCGGCTCTGGTCGCAAATTGGCTACGAATACAACCGCACGCGGCAGGCTTTGGCGATGGCTGCCGTGCAATACCTGCGCCACAAACTGGCACACATTACCGCCCGCACCGCCGTCGAAGCACAGGCCCGTCAACTGGCAGCAGCTGGGCATCCGACCGGCGATATCGTCGCGGCTTTGCAGGGCGAGAGCGTCAACCGCCGTTTCATTGAACGTTCGCTCTATGAGAAACGCAAAAGCCCCCCGCGGGTGGCCGCTGATTTCCCCACTTTTGATGAATATCTGCAATCCCATCGTCAGGGGTTGGGAGAAAGCGGCATGGTTTGGGATCGGATCGCCCGCATTGAAAGCGAAGAGACGCCCCGCCGGGTGTATGACTTCACCATAAACCACAAAGACCACAACTTCGTAGCCAACGGCTTTGTGGTTTCCAACTGCGGCGTGCGCCTGCTGGCTTCGGACCTCCACCTGGAAGAGGCCCGCCCCTGGCTG
>WGAD01000229.1 GCA_015489255.1 Anaerolineales bacterium
AGCAGGCGCTGGCCGACCTGGAAGCCACGCGCCAAACCCTCGACGGCCTGCTCCACCCCAACGATGCCTGCCTGATCCACGATTTCAACCTGGAAACCCGCGCCCCCTTCAGCGCGCGCCCTTCCGCCCCCTACCGCATGGACATCGCGCTGACGTACCGTTGCAACAACGATTGCGCGCACTGCTACAACGCCCGCGCCCGCCGCTTCCCGGAACTGGACACCGACGCCTGGAAGCGCGTTCTCGACCGCCTGTGGGAACTGGGTATTCCGCACATCGTCTTCACCGGCGGCGAACCCACCCTGCGCAACGACCTGCCGGAACTCATCGCCCATGCCGAAAAGAACGGACAAATCACCGGTTTGAACACCAACGCCCGCCGCCTGCAAGACCGCCGCTTTGTGGATGCGTTGGTCCACGCCGGGCTGGATCACATCCAGATCACCGTCGAATCCAGCGACCCGCAGGTGCACGATCGCATGGTGTTGGCCCGCGGCGCCTGGAAACAAACCATTGCCGGGTTGAAAAACGCGCTCGACAGCCCGCTCTTCGTCATGACCAACACCACCATGCTGCGCGAAAACCTGCACACCATCCCCAACACGCTAGACTTCCTCGCCGAACTGGGTGTGCCCACCGTGGGGATGAACGCACTCATCTACTCAGGGCACGGCGCCACTGTCGGCACCGGACTGCGTCATGAGGAATTGGCGCCGTTGCTGGAGATCGCCAAAGCCAAAACCACCCGCCACAATCAGAAACTCATCTGGTACACCCCCACCCAATACTGCCATTTCGACCCCACCAGCGCCGGCCTCGGCGTCAAGGGCTGTACGGCGGCATTGTATAATATGTGCCTGGAACCCAACGGCGACGTTCTGCCCTGCCAGTCGTATTATCAATCGCTGGGCAACATCCTGCGCGACGACTGGCCGCAGATCTGGGAACACGATCTGGCCGTCTGGCTACGAGAACGGCGTTACGCCCCAGAAGCCTGCCACAGCTGCGCCATCTTCTCGGAATGCGGCGCCGGTTGTCCCCTGGAACTGGAGGCTCGTCAGCCTGCCCTGATCCCCGTAGATGCCCTCACCGCTTCGCCGCCGTCTGTTCCGGTCAACTTCTATTTGGATTGAAAGGGCTTTTCTGGCAATATGGCTAACCTTGTCACCCTCTCCCGCTTCCCGTTGATGCTGCTTTACGTCGTCATGCTCTATTCGCAAAACCCGGTGGTTCTCTACTGGGGCGTGCCCTTCGTCATCCTCATCTTCCTGCTCGACGGGCTGGACGGAAAGATTGCCCGCGCCCGCCAGGAGACCAGCCTGCTGGGAAGCACGCTGGATATCGCCACCGACCGCGCCTTTGAACTGGTGTTGTGGACTGTGTTCGCCCACATCGGCCTGATCCCTATCGCCCTGCCCATCATCGCCATCATCCGCGGCACCACGGTAGACGCGGTTCGCGCGGTGGGCATGAGCCGTGGCGAAGCCGCTTTTGACCAAGTGCGCCACCCTGTCAGTCGGTTCATCGTCTCATCCCGCTTCATGCGCGATATCTACGGTTTGCTCAAAGGATTCAGCTTTGCTTTTTTCACCTATACGGAAGGCCTGAAGCTCTCCGCCAGCCCTCATGCCGATCTGGCAGTTCTCGTCAGCCAGATCCTGGCCTGGGCCACCATTAGCCTGACCATCGTCCGCGGGTTGCCCGTCCTGATCGAAGCCTATCCCCTGCTGCAAAACCCGCCAAAAGCCAAAAGCGCGCAATCATGAATTTCCAAAAGTTTGCCAACAGCCGCTATGGTGTGCAGGCCAGCATGTGGCTTGGGGAACATCTCTCCCCGGCCCGCGCAGAAAAGCTCAGCTGGTTCATCGCCCGGCAACTGGCGCGCCACAAAACCTGGGCCATGCCCCGCGCCGTTCGGCTCAACCAGTGGATGATCAGCGGGCGCACCCTGCGCGGCGAGGAACTGCAACGCGCCACCGAAGCCGTCTTTGCCCACACGGGACGCTGCGTTTCCGATCTCTACCGTGTTTTGCGCTCGCCAGAGGCCATCAAGCGCTCCGTGTCCCTCGATTCCTTCCTCAGCCGCTGGATTGAAATCAGCCGTCAGAAACGGGGCATTTTCGTCGTCGCCCCACACATGAGCAACTTCGACCTGGTGCTCCAGGCAGCGGCCTGGCACGGCCTGGACATCACCGCCCTGGCGTATGGTCAGCCCACCAGCGGCTACGACCTGCAAAACGAAATGCGCCGCCGCGCCGGTGTCAAAATCGTGCTGGCACGCAGCCGTGAAGATGAAGACCAGGTGATCGAGATCTTGCGCCGCGGCGGCATGGTCGTCACCGGCATCGATCGCCCCATCCGTCGCAAGCGGCACACCCTGCACTTTTTCGGCCACCCCGCCCCTCTGCCAGCCGGTCACATCCGCATGGCGCTGGCCGCCGACGCCGAGATCATGGTCGCCGCGCCTTATCTGGACGAAAACACCGGCCTCTACGGCGTGGAAATCAGCGAACCCTTCGACCTCATCCGCTCGAACGATCCGCACCACACGCTCGTGCGCAACGCAGAGCGGGCGCTGTCTATCATGGAAACCTTTATCCGCCGCCGCCCACACCAATGGCTGATGTTCTACCCCGTCTGGCCACAGTTTCTTGACGAGGTGGATCAACTGTGAACCTGGTTCTCATCGGAGCGCCGCTTTTTCTGCTGGGCTTCCTGCACCGCCGCCCCCTGCCCGCCCGCTACGATGCCGCCGTCTTTCGCTGGCTGCATCGGCGCATCTGGCGCGCTTATCCGCTTTTTCGGGTGTTGTGGCCGCTTGGCACCACGCCGGCCATGCTCTTTTTTCTCTTTGCCTTGCTGCTTTTCCGCTGGCCGCTCGGCCTGATCGCCAGCGCCGCTTACGCCCTGGCCGCCCTCCTGGAACGCGGCACCAAGCTGGCCTTGCGCCGCCAGCGGCCTTTCCGGGCGCTTGCCAACGTCCACATGACTCAACCCCGTCCACCGCACGACCCCTCCTTCCCCAGCGGCGACGCCCTGCGCGTCTGGTTCGTGGCCGGCGTCCTGGCCGTCTGGCTGGGCGGGAGCGCGCCGCTGACCCTGGCGGCCGTTATCCTGGCAGCGCTCGTCAGCCTGGGGCGCATCGGGCTGGGCGCGCATTATCCCCTGGATGTGCTGGCCGGCAGCGGATTGGGCTTGTTCTTTGCTGGCCTGTTGTCCTTTTTCCTGGCTTGAGGGAGGCTGTTATGACCTTGCTTGCGCGCATCCGCAATCTCTTTGCCACGCCGGCACCCCTGCCCGCGGGTCTCCACCACCGGGCCGTGCAACGCCCCGATGGCGCCCCCGGGCGAGTCCACCTGCGCCTGCACAATGACGGCAGCGGTCTTCTCGTCCTCAACGCCGCCACCGTGCTGCACCTGAACCGCACGGCGGCAGAATATGCCCTGCATTTCGTCAGAGGCAGCACACCGGACGAAGCCGCCGCCGCGATTGCCTCCCGCTACCGCATCGGTCGCCAACAAGCGCGTGCCGATTATTTGGATTTTCTGGAGCGCATCGAAACCTTGTTGGCCCGCGAAGACCTGGACCCGGTCTCCCGGCTGGATTTCGAACGCATCGAACCCGGGCAAGCCGATCTGCCAGCGCCGCTGCGCCTGGACTGCGCCCTCACTTACCGCTTGCCACCAGAAACCCCGCCCACGCTGGCGCCGCAGCGCCGCGTTTCCCGGGAACTCAGCACCGAAGAATGGAAAACCGCCCTCGAAACGGCCTGGGCATTTGGCATCCCGCACGTCACCTTCACCGGCGGCGAACCCACTCTACGGCCAGACCTAAACGAACTCATCGCCTTCGCCGAAGGACTCGGGCAAGTTACCGGCCTGCTGACCGACGGCCTGCATCTGCGTGACGGCGCTTACCTGGAGGCCCTCCTGCAAAGCGGATTGGATCACCTGCTGATCCTCCTCCAGCCAGATTTGCCCGCCTGTTGGCAGGCCATTGAAACAGTCACCCCGAAAGATATCTTCACCTCCGTCCACCTGACCCTGACCCCGCAAACCGCCGTCCAGGCGCCCGAACACATCCGTCGTCTGGCGGCAATGGGCGTTAACGCCGTATCGCTCAGCGCCACCAGCCCAGAGCTGGACGCCGCCCTGAACGCCGCCCGTGAAACCCTGGCCGAACAAGGCCTGGCCCTCACCTGGGATCTGCCAGTGCCCTATTCGGCCATCAACCCCATCGCCCTGGAAACCGAAGCCCCGCCAGGCTGCGCCTGCCTATACGTTGAACCAGATGGCGACGTTTTGCCCGCTCAGGGTATGGCTGAACACATCCTCGGCAACCTGCTCACCACCGATTGGCCTGCACTTTGGCAAAAAGCCAGGGAGGTAAACCAATGACAAAAGACCGTCGTCAGTACCAGCGCACGGAATTGATCACCTACTCGCGCGTGTACGACCAGGACAAAGGCCGTTTTCTTGGTTACGTTTGCGACATGTCTCCCAGCGGGTTGATGACCATCAACGACAGCCGGGTAGAACCAGGGAGTGAAGTCATCCTCAAAATTGAGGTGCCGCCGCTTCCCATTCCGGCCCGCACCTGGCTGCGCATCCCCGCGCGGGCAGTCTGGTGCCAGCCAGACCTGGACCCGAACAAAGTCAACATTGGCTGGCAATTCCTCAACACCAGCGCCGAAGACCAGGAGATCATCGCCGCCATCCTCGCCAACTACGATTTGTATGAAAACCAATTCTGAACCGCCCAGGCCCATCTCTCATTCTTACTGGGTGGTTCCCGGGCGTTTCCTGGCCGGTCAGAGTCCTGCGCGCTTCAAACGAAAGCACACCCGGCAACGCCTGACCGCCTTTTTGCAGCAAGGCTTCGATCTCTTCCTCGACCTGACGACCGAAGGAGAACTGCCCCCTTACGCGCCCCTGCTCTATCAGCTGGCTGCGGAGACCCAACAGCCAGTGGAGTGGGAACGCCACCCTATCGGCGACTTTGGTCTTCCCACCCCGGCGCAGATGACCGCGCTGCTCGACCGCATCGATCGGGCGCTGGCGGCTGGCCGCAAAATCTACCTGCATTGCTGGGCGGGGATTGGCCGCACCGGCACCGCCGTCGGTTGCTACCTGGTGCGCCACGGCCTGACCGGCGAGGCGGCGCTGGAACAAGTCGATCGCTGGTGTTTCTATGCCCGCTCCCCCGAGACTGCCGCCCAGCGGGATTTCATCCGCCACTGGAAACACCATGACGCCGCTTGACTGGCACGCCCGTTTCCGACAGCAAGCCGGCTGGACCTCGTCCCTGCGCCGTCACCTTTTTGCACAATTGAAC
>WGAD01000230.1 GCA_015489255.1 Anaerolineales bacterium
GCGCGCCGATATCCCGGCCCTGCCCGGGCTAACCGTCCTCTTCCAGCGCGCAGGCGACATCGTCGTCGGCGTCCGTTCCGGCAGCGTGGATTTCGGCATCACCGGCTGGGACATGGTCGCCGAGCGCGGCGAAGACAACCCCCAGATCCTGCCCCTGCACCGCGAACTTGGCTTCGGACATTGCACCCTGGATGTCATCGTCCCCGAAAACTGGGAAGAACGCACCCTGGCCGACCTGCGCCGCCGCGCTCGGCGACCATGTCCCAGCCGGTGATGCCGAAATCCACGCTGCCGGAACGGACGCCGACGACGATGTCGCCTGCGCGCTGGAAGAGGACGGTTAGCCCGGGCAGGGCCGGGATATCGGCGCGCAACTGGCGCGGATTGGGTTTGTACACGGGCAGGCCGGCGCGGGCCAGCAGGTCCAGCGCTTCGCGGGCCAGTCTCCCTTTGCTGGGCAGGGCCAGCCGGATTTCGGATCGGTCGGAAAAATTCATGGGGCGCTCCTTGCAGAAAAGAAAAAACGCTTCCCGCGGTCGGGAAGCGTTACAAGATGTGCGAACGTGCGTTACGCCTTACACCTTAAAGCAGCCCCGACCGAACAGGGTTCGGCTGTGATGATAATGGTTGCGGGACTGAAAGGTGAAAGTGAACATGACGGCATTATACCACAAGGTGAGGCAGGGACGCGCAAGGAAATGCAGCCAATATGGTGGCGTGGACGACCTGGTGCGCGTTCCCCAGTTCCTGCAGTGAGCGCGCTTTGGGTTATGCCTCGGGTTCGAACGGCGAATTGAGGTGCGCCAGGATGTCCTTGATTTCCTCCAGCGCGGCTTGCAAATCCGTGGAGATTTGCTCGGCCAGCACATCCGGTGCGGGCAGGTTGGCGCTTTCTTCCAGCGATTCATCCCGCAGCCAGAAAATATCCAGGTTGACCTTGTCGCGAGCCAGCAGTTCCTCGTAGGGGAAGGCGCGCCAGCGGCCCTCTTCGCCGCCTTCCCGGCGGTCGAAGCGGTTTTCCGGGTTGTAGCAGCGGATGAAATCGTCCAGGTCGGTGCGGGTGAGCGGGTTTTGCTTCAGGGTGAAATGCTTGTTGGTGCGCAGGTCGTAAATCCACAATTTTTCGGTCCAGGGTTTTTCGCGGGCCGGTTTGCGGTCGAAGAAGAGCACGTTGGCCTTGACGCCCTGGGCGTAGAAGATGCCGGTCGGCAGGCGCAGCAGGGTGTGGAAATCGGCTTGCGCCAGCAGGCGGCGGCGCACCACTTCGCCCGCCCCGCTCTCAAAGAGCACGTTATCGGGGACGACGACCGCGGCGCGGCCCTGCGTTTGCAGGATGTTGAAGACGTGCTGCACGAAGTTGAGCTGCTTGTTGCTGGTGGAGACCCAAAAATCATCGCGCACGATGGTTTGCGCCTCGCGGCGGGTTTCGCCGCTTTCGGTGACGAAGGTGACGCTGGATTTCTTGCCAAAAGGCGGGTTGGTGAGCACCATATCGAAGTACTCGCCGGGGTGGGCGGCCAGGCTGTCGGCCACGCGGATGGGGGACTTGCCGCCGTTGGCCCCGATCCCGTGCAGGTACAGGTTCATCACGCACAGGCGGGCGGTCCCGTCCACGATCTCCCAGCCGTGCAGGGCTTTGTGCCGCAGGAAATCCATCTGGTCGCGGTCGAGCGGGGCATATTGGCGCTGGATGAAGTCGTAAGCGGCCAGCAGAAAGCCGCCGGTGCCGGCTGCCGGGTCGCAGATGGTTTCGCCGGGCCGTGGGCGCATGACCTCCACGATGGCCTGGATCAGCGGGCGGGGGGTGAAGTATTGCCCGGCGCCGGATTTGGTATCCTGGGCGTTCTTTTCCAGCAGGCCCTCGTAAATCGTCCCTTTGACGTCCATGTCCATGCCCAGCCAGGTTTCCCCGTCGATCAGGTCGATCAGGCGACGGAGTTTGGCCGGGTCCTGAATTTTGCTCTGCGCCTTGCGGAAGATGACTGGGATCAGGCCGCTGCCCTGCCCCAATGCCCGCAGGGTCTCGCGGTAATGGTCATCCAGGGCGGCCCCTTCCAGGCGGCGCAGGGTATCCCAGCGGTAGGGCGCGGGGATGGCGCTCGGCTTGCCCAGTTCGGTGACGTTTTCGTAGTCCATCTTGAGGAACAGCAGGTAGGTCAACTGTTCCAGATAGTCGCCGTAAGAGACGCCGTCATCCCGCAGGACGTGGCAATAGTTCCAGATGCGGTCAACGATGGTGGATGAATTCATCGCGGTGTGTCCTCTTTGGATGTGGAAGATAGCGGGGATTGCAGAAGACGGCGCAGGTCTGCCGCCCAGGGGTCGGAGGCGACGGCCGCCGCGTTGTAACGGTCCATTTGCCAACGCAAGGGGTTGTAGATGATGTACCGCTGGATGGCGCGCAGGGCGCGCTGCGTGCGAATGATGTGTTCGTAATAATTGCGCTGCCAGACCGGGACGCCCGGCGTGCCGCGAATCTGATTAATGCGTTTGGTGGCCGCGGATTTGAAACCGGCCATGATGGCGCCGAGGGAGCCGGGCGCCGGCCCTCGCGGTCGTTCACGGGGAGCGACCAACCGGTCGCCCTGACCTTGATGCGGGGCGATCGGTTTTTCCGTCGGGGCGACTGTCGTCGGGGCGACTGTCGTCGGGGCGACCGGCAGGTCGCCCCGACTATTATCGCGGTCATTGGAATCCTCTACAATCCAAATGATGCCGTGGATGTGGTTGGGCATGACCACGAATTCATCAGCGTGCAACACCACATTGCGGCGGATTTCCGCCGTCCGAAACCATTCTTCCTGAACGATTTTCCCGAAAACGTTCGGCTGCATCTCGCCATCCACCACCCGACCGAACAGGTGGGCGCGCTGATGGGTGCAAAGGGTGACGAAATACGCGCCTGGGCGGGTGTAATCGTATCCCTTCAGGCGGATGGAACGGCGATGGTGACGGGACGGGTCGTAACGGCTCATAGCATCGTTCCTTTGGGTTTTGGATGCCGCGCGCTGCGGCGTATTGCTTCGTTCCCCTGCGCTGCCGCGCGTGGGTCGCCGATAGTCCAACAATTCGCAAGGCAGCAATGCGAGGAGGGCATTTCATGACAAAACATCTGCGCGGACATCACTTCTTTTTCTTTTTGCGTTGCCGGCTCTGGCGGCGTTGTTAACGGGCTTGCTTGCTCCACGCTTTTTCTTTCTTTTCGCGGTTGTGGCGGGAAAGTGTGAGGAGCTCGTCAAGGAGATCTTCGCTCACAAATTCCAGCACAATGGGCGTCGGGGGAGGAGGCGTGCGACGCTTATCCAGCAA
>WGAD01000231.1 GCA_015489255.1 Anaerolineales bacterium
CTATGCCTCGCTTACTGAACGACGATATCGTCAACCAGGTTAAAGACCTTTTTGCTCAATTGCAAGAGCCGGTGGTTCTGATCTTCTTTGGCGACAAAAATGGCCGCTGCGATTATTGCGACGACACCCGCCAGCTGATGGAAGAAATCACTGAGATTTCCGACATGGTCAGCCTGGAAGTGTACGACCTGCAGGAAGATGCCGAAGTGGCGAAGCTGCACAACGTGGACAAAGCGCCCGGCATCGTGGTGGCGGCCAAAAATGGCGATGAAATCGTAGATTATGGCATCCGCTATGCCGGCATCCCCTCCGGCCATGAATTTACCTCCATCATCAACGACATCCTGACCGTCTCCCGGCGCGATTCCGGCCTGAGCGATACGACGCGCGAATACCTGCGTTCGCTGGACAAGCCAGTCTTGTTGCAAGTCTTCGTCACCCCCACCTGCCCCTATTGCCCGCGCGCTGTGGTGCTGGCGCACCAGCTGGCGATGGAAAGCGATATGGTGCAGGCCGAGATGATCGAATCCATGGAATTCCCCGATCTGGCGGAACGGCATTCGGTCAGCGGCGTGCCGCACACCGTCATCAACGACGGCAAGGGCAACGTCGTGGGCGCCGTGCCCGAATCGCAACTGCTGGCGGAATTGCAGCGGGCCCTGGGCGAATAATCAACCATCGTCAACCGGCGCAGCAGGAGGCCCGCCCTTCTGCTGCGCATATCGTTTTCTTGGAGGTTAAGATGACAACGAAGAAATACCCTCGGGTTATCATCTTCACGACTCCCACCTGCACCTTCTGCCGAAAAACAAAAAAGTATTTGCGTGAACGCGGCGTGCCGTTCAAAGATGTGGATGTTTCCCGCGACCCGGCTGCGGCGCACCATATCGCGCGCCGCAGCGGCCAGCAGGGCGTGCCCGTGCTGGACATCGGCGGCAAGATCGTGGTGGGCTTCGACCGCCCGAAGATCGACAAACTGCTTGGCCTGAAATAGAGGCAATCATGAAAATTGCTGTCGTCACCGAAGATGGAAAACGGGTGTCTGCCCATTTTGGCATGGCGCCCTGGTATCGCGTCTTTACCATCGCGGATGGGCAGATCGTGGCAGAAGAAATGCGCGAAAAACCGCACCACCAACACCACGATCACGCGCATGGGCATGGTCATGGGCACGAACACGGCTGCGGTTCGCACGAGGCGATGTTTGCCCCCCTGCAAGATTGCGACGTCGTCATTGCGGGCGGCCTGGGCGCCGGCGCCTTGCAGCGCCTGGAAGCCATCGGGGTTGAACTGATCCTGGCGGGCGGTCAGGTGGACGAGGTGGTGGCTGCCTATTTGCGCGGCGAGCTGAAATCTGACCCGCGGCGTATCCACCGGCACTAAACGGCCAATGCGCAAAGCCACCATCCTTCCCCTTGCACTGCTGGGCCTGGGCCTGATTTTGGCCGGCCTGGCAGTTTTTTTCTGGTTACAGGCCGCACCAGAGGCAACGCCAGAGACGGCCTCGGTCATCCCGGTGCCTGTTTCCTACCCGGCGCCAGCCTTGCAATTGCGCACGCTCGACGACGAGCCGGTTCGCCTGGCAGATTATCGCGGGCAGGTGGTGTTGGTCAACATGTGGGCCACCTGGTGCCCGCCTTGCAAAGAGGAAATGCCCGACCTGGAAGCCTATTACCAGGCGCACAAAGATCAGGGGTTGGTCGTCATTGGCATCAACGATGGCGAAACAGCGGAGGTTGTGCGCCCCTTCGTTGCCGAGTATGGGCTGTCTTTTCCCGTTTGGCTGGATGAACGCGGCCTCTCGGAAAAGGCTTTTCGCACAATCAGCTTACCCAGTTCTTATGTGATCGACCGTAGCGGAACCGTTCGCTTTGCCTGGAAAGGCGCAATATCGTATGATGTATTGGAAACGTACATTACCCCGCTTTTGGACGAGTAGGAAAGGAGATCGTTTCTGATGGATGCCAAGGTAACCTGGAAAGGACGTATGACCTTTGTCGGCAGCAGCGATTCGGGGTTCGAAGTCCCGCTGGGCACAACGCCCGATGTCGGCGGCGACAACGACGGCTTTCGCCCGATGGAATTGATGGCGATCAGCCTGGGCGGGTGCACGGCAATGGATGTGATTTCGATCCTCCGCAAGAAACGCCAGGACGTGACGGATTTCGAAGTCCGTGTGCACACTGAACGGGCGGAAAAACACCCCAAGGTGTTTACCAGCGCCGAAATCCTCTATCTGGTGACCGGCCACGACGTGGACGAGGCTGCCGTGGTGCGTTCCATTCAGCTTTCAGCGGAGCGTTACTGTCCGGCCCAGGGTATGCTGGCGAAAGTGATGCCGATCCGCTTGCTGTATGAGATTTACGAAGAAGCCGAAGACGGCAGCCGCAGCTTGAAAGTCAAGGGTGAATATCAGTCGCCAGAAGCCTGAGGCGGCAACAAGCGTTCGCCACCGCCGGCGGAGCGATGTCCGGGCGTTTTGCGTCTGGCGCCTCCGCCGGTTTGCTTTGTAATCGGATATAATTTGCTCATGTCACACGCAGAAGCACAAAAAGAAAAGAACACTGCGGCCCTCTCCTCCATGTTGGCTGCCGTTGGCTTGACGGCGCTCAAACTGGTGGTTGGGTTGCTGACCAACAGCCTGGGCATTCTGGCCGAGGCGGCGCACTCGGCGCTCGACCTGGCTGCCGCCGGCATGACCTTTTTTGCCGTGCGCTGGGCGGGCAAACCAGCCGATCCGGAACACCCCTTTGGGCACGGCAAAATGGAAAATCTCTCGGCCTTGTTCGAAACCGTTCTGCTCGCGCTGACGGCCTTCTGGATCATTTACGAAGCCATCCGCCGCTTGCTGGCCGAGAATGTACAGGTGGAAGTCACCCCCTGGAGCTACCTGGTGGTCGCGGTAGCCATCGTGGTGGATTACAACCGCAGCAGAATGCTGCACCGCACGGCGGAAAAATACAACAGCCAGGCGCTGGAAGCGGATGCTCTGCATTTTAGCACCGATATCTGGTCCTCCTCGGTCGTTTTCATCGGGTTGATTGGCCTCTGGCTGAGCGAACGCTTCCCCGCGCTGGCCTGGCTGCGCCATGCCGATGCTGTTGCGGCCATCTTCGTGGCCCTGATCGTCCTATACGTCAGCTGGGAACTGGGCGCCCGTACCGTTGCGGCCTTGCTGGATGCGGCCCCCGAAGGGATGCGCGAAGAAATTGCCCGCCTGGCCCGCAGCGTACCCGAAGTGCGCGATTGCCATGCCGTGCGCGTGCGCCCTTCCGGCCCTGGCTGGTTCGTGGATATGCACGTCACCATGAGCGAAGACCTTTCGCTGCGCGAGGCGCACGATTGCACCGAAACCATTGAACGCCTGGTGGCTGAACGTTTCCCGGGCGCAGATGTGACCGTTCATGTCGAGCCAGCGGAAGAAAGGAGCATATATGGCTGAGAAAATTCTGATCGTGGAAGACGACGCCGCCATTCTGAAGGTCATTCAGCGCGGCCTGGAGAATGAAGGTTACGAAGTCATCACAGCGCAAGATGGCCACGAAGGTTTGGATAAGATTCAGCGCCAATCCCCCGATTTGATCATCCTGGACTGGATGCTGCCAGGCATCGACGGCCTGGAAATTTGCTACCGCATCCGTCCGTTGAACAAGACGCCTATCCTGATGCTCACCGCCCGCGATACCGTGGACGATCGGGTGCAGGGGCTGGATGCCGGCGCGGATGATTACCTGGTGAAACCCTTTGTTTTGGATGAACTGCTGGCTCGCGTGCGGGCGCTGCTGCGCCGCACCGAAAGCACCCGCGCTCCCGAAGTGCTGCAATTCGCCGACTTGGCGCTAGATACCGGCACTCGACGTGCCCGTCGCGGCGACCGCATCATTGAATTAACCGCCAAAGAATACGACCTCCTGGAATGGTTCATGCGCCATCCGCGCCAGGTGATGACACGAGAAGTGCTCTTCGACCGCATCTGGGGATACGATTTCCAGGGGTTGAGCAACGTGCTGGAAGTGTATATTCGCTACCTGCGGCAAAAACTGGAAGCCAACGGCGAACCCCGCCTGATTCACACCGTGCGGGGCGTGGGGTACGTCCTGCGCGAAGACGACTGATGATGCATTCCCTGCGCCTGCGCCTGTCGGTCATTTCGGTGACCTTGCTGGGGGGGCTGTTGCTGTTGACGATGGCGCTGACGTACTGGATGGTGCAACTGACCTGGCAGGCGAGAGTGGATGAAATTTTGCAAAACACGGCCACCCGCTTGCTGCACGTCATCACCGATGCAGCCGCGCCGGGCAATCGCGCCTTCCTGGAACTGGCGACGTCCACGCGGGCCGATGTGCTGGTGCAACTGGTTTCTCCACAGGGGGAAGTGCTTTTCGCCTCCTCCAATGCGTTTTCTCGCGCGCCTTTTTATAGCGGGCGAGATATCCTCCTGGGTATCCATTATGTGACGGTAAAAATGGATATGGCGCCAGACCTGCGGGTGCTTTCTGTGCCTGTGTCCCGGCAAGGCCGCCCGACCGTGGTGTTGCAGGTCGCTATGCTGGTCGATGTCGCCCAGGAGATGCAGCGTTCTCTCATCCTCTGGCTGGGAGGGATGATCCTCCTGCTCCTGGTGGCGGCTTTCTTTCTCTTTAGCAGTGTCATTCGCCGCGCCTTGCGTCCTCTGGACAACCTGGCCCGCATGGCGCTGACCATTAACCGGGCAGACGACTTATCGTTGCGCATTCCGATTTATGGCTATGACGATGACGAAGTGGGCCAGGTCATCAGCGCTTTTAACACGACGTTGGAGCGATTGGAAACCCTGTTTACCTCGCAACAGCGTTTTCTGGCCGATGTCAGCCACGAATTGCGGACGCCGCTGACCGTCATCAAGGGGAGCGTCGGATTGATGCGCCGCAGCCAGGCCTTCGATCCGGAACTGCTGGACAGCATAGAGGCCGAGGCCGACCGCTTGACGCGGATGGTCGAAAGCCTGCTGCTACTGGCGAAGGCCGAGGCCGGCAAACTGACCCTCAACCGCCGCACCGTCGATCTCGATGCCATCTTGCTCGATACCATGGCGGCCATGCAGGTCCTGGCGCAAGACCGGGTGCAACTGGTGCTCACCGACCTGGCCCCGGTGCAAGCCGAGGTGGACGCCGATCGGTTGAAGCAGGTGCTGGTGAACCTGATCTCCAACGCCATCAAATACACGCCTGACGGCGGGCAGATTTTTATTGGTCTGCAAGTGGAGGGGAAAACCGTCCGGCTGACGGTCCGCGATACCGGGCCGGGCATTCCCGAGGCAGACCTGCCGCACATCTTCGACCGTTTCTATCGGGCGGAAAAATCGCGCACACGGCGGAAAGAGGCCGGCGGGTTTGGCCTCGGCCTGTCTATCGCTTACTGGATCGTGCGGGCGCACGGGGGGACGATTGAAGTGTCTTCTGCGGAAGGGGAGGGGGCGACTTTTGTCGTTGTCTTGCCGTTGCGCCCGTCGGAAGACGACTGATCACGGCCAGGCGGCGGCCTGCAAACAGAGATGGCTGCCGCCATTGCGCAGCCATTCCTCTAGCCGGGGGCTGCGGGGGTTGTCTGCCAGGGCGTCGGCATAGATGGGCGCGCCCCAATACACATAACGGCGGGTTTCCTCGGGCCAGGCCTCGGGCGGTTGGGCGATCGTCCCCAGCCCGCCGTTGTAACCGGCCAGGGCCAGCGCCGGGTCTTGCTCTGCGGTCAACCAGCTGCGGCGCAGGTAATCCAGGCCGCGGCGGGCGTTGGTCTCCGGGTCGAAAGGGTCTTCTCCGGCGGCGAAATGGTAAGGCATCACCTGGAAAAGCCCCAGCGCTCCAGCTGGAGAAAGGGCACGAGGGTTGCCGCAAGATTCAATTTGCATAACAACCGCCACCAGCTCCGGCGGCAAGTTGTATTTTTCTGCCCAGGTCAGGATATCTTGTTCCCAACGGCGCACTTCGGGGGTGAAGAAGCCGGGCAGGGCGCTGACGGAGGGAGACGGCTCTTCCGGCAGGGGAGAACTTTGCCCGGGAATGACCAGCAAACCGATGAAAAACAGGACGAAGAGCGCGACAAGCGGCGGGATGAGGGCGAAGAGGCAGCCTTCGCCCTCGTGCTCGGGACGGTTCATGAGACAATTGTACCGCTTGCCGCAACGGAGGGGCTAAAAACTGCGGGTAAAGGGTTCGTCCACGTATTGCGGTTCGGGCGGGGCCGGCGGCGTGCGCGAGGCAGCGACCCCGCGGGCAGTGTAGCCACGGTTGGAAGC
>WGAD01000232.1 GCA_015489255.1 Anaerolineales bacterium
CAACGGCAGTTCCCCTGCGCCGCGCGGATCCAGGAGGCGGCGTGTTTCCACACGGCCAGCGGGCGGGCAAACGGGCGTCGGCGTGGGCATTGGCGAGGGGAGCGCCGCCGGGGTGGCCGTTGGCGCATGGCTCTCCGGGCTGGCGGGCGGCGTTGGGGCCGCCGTGGGCGTGGATGGCACACAGCCGACCAGCAGCCAAACACAGGCGGCAAAGAGGTAAATTTCTTGACGAATGCCCATGGTTCGCATTATACTCACCCCCGCTCGGGGTGTGGCGCAGTTGGCAGCGCACCGCGTTTGGGACGCGGGGGTCGTCGGTTCAAGTCCGACCACCCCGACCAAAAGACCGCACAAGCGGTCTTTTCTTGTTTTCGCCGTCGGCAAGAGGATCACAAGCGCAGCAAATCGCGCAGCGCCGCCTCCAACTGGGGAAAACGGAAGCGAAAACCTGCTGCTTGCAAACGGGCTGGCAGGGCATATTGGCCTGCCAACACCAGGTCGGCCTTTTGCCCCAGCGCCAGGCGCAGCCCCCAGGCCGGCGCCGGCAGCCAGACGGGACGCCGCAGCAGCGCGCCGGCTGTGCGCACAAAATCTGCCTGCGAGAGCGGTTGCGGAGCGGTCAGGTTGTAAGCGCCTCGCGCTGCCGGCTCTTCCAGCAAAAAGCGGATGGCCGCCGCCTCGTCGTCCACATGAATCCAGGATACCCCCTGGCGTCCGCTTCCCAGCCGCCCGCCCAGGCCCAGGCGAATGGGCAAGAGCATCAGGGGCAAGATGCCGCCATCGGCGGCCAGCACAAGGCCGGTGCGCAAGACCACCCGCCGCAAGCCCAGCGATTCGAGTTCGCGGGTAGAGGCCTCCCACTGGCGACAAACCTGCGCCAGGAAGTCGTCGCCGGGAGGCGCGTTTTCGTCCACCGCTGAGGAACGCGGGCCATAATAACCCACGGCGGAAGCCTGCAAGAAGACCGCCGGTCGGCGGGCGGCTCGCCGGATAGCCGCAACCAGCAAGCGGCCGCTTTCCACCCGGCTGGCGCGGATGCGTTCGCGCCGTTCTGCCGTCCAGCGTTGCAAAAAGATCGCCGGTGCGCGTTCACCCGCGATGCTTTCTCCGGCCAGGTGGACGATGGCGTCGGTCTCCTCCAGGGCTGCCGACCAGTCGCCCAGCATCTGGCCGTCCCAGGGGAGAGGGCGTACTGCCGCGGGCAGACGGGCTGCTGCCCGTTGCGGGTCGCGAGTCAGCGCAGTCACCTGGTGCCCGGCCTCCAGCAGCTCCTGCGTCAACCGCATGCCGATCAATCCGGTTGCCCCGGTCAGCAAAACGCGCACGGCCTCCTCCTTCATCCTTAAGTGCCATCTGTGTTTTACTATAACTTGCGTTACAATAAAATGCAACCATTTCTCACGGAGGCAGAAGCATGGCCCGTCAACAATATGATCTGATCCTGGAAGCAGTGCATTATCGTGCCGATGGCGAGATCGACTGGGTGCGTGGCTATGAACGCCGCGGCGCCGCCTTCTCCGATCGTTTGGTCTGGAGCCGCGATCAATTGCTGGAACGGTTGCGCGCCGGGCAGCGCGTGTTGACCGGCGCCCGCAAAGCGTACTGGGGCAACAGTTTCGAAATCGGGAAACCGGTCCGCCTGGTGAACGGGAACATCACCACCCGCGCCCAGGCCACCCGCGACGACCTGGAAGACTTGCCCCGCCTGTAAACCCACTCACGGACGGAGAGCGCCATGAAAGTTTTGGATTTCACCCCCTACCGCGGGGCCAACGGTAAAATTTCCCCCGTTGGTCTGGCCTTGGGCATGATCAAACACGGCATCAATTACCCCAAAATGCTTGAGGCCCAGGACGCTATCCAGGCCCGCCTGAAGAAGGGGCTGGGCGGCGCCTTCGTCTTGTTACGCAACCTGACCCTGCCAAAATCCGATATCCTGGTGCCGATGGTGCTGGTGGGGCCGCCCGGGGTGTATGTGCTGATGCCCACCCACCTCACCGGTGTGTACGAGGCGCGTGAATCGCAATGGGGTGTGTTGGAGAAAAACCAATTCAAACCGGCCAGTGTCAACCTGATCCGCCGGACGGCCAACCTGACCCGCGCCGTTCAGGTTTCTTTGCAACGTCAGGGGCTGGTGCTGGATCACCTGGAGGGTGTGCTGGTGGCCGCCAACCCTGGGCTGCAAATTGAAACCGCGCGCCCGATCGTCCGCGTCCTGATGGCCGACGCCCTGGACGGCTTTGTGCGTTCCCTGAGCGGGGCCCGCCCCGTCCTCTCCCGCCACGACATCCAATCCATCGTCAGCCTGCTGCAAGGGAAGGAGCCGGAACCCAACCCGGCAGAGGCGCTCGATTGGCGGCAATTTACCGAAGAAGGCGAAGACGAAGAAGCCGAGGCCACGCCCGATCAGCCGCCAGAGGCCCGGCAACCTGTTCGCCCATCGCCCAGGCCGCGGCCAGCCCCAGAGCCGAGGTGGCCGCTGGGGCTTTCGACCAAACAGTTCTTCCTCCTGCTGGGCATGTTTCTCTTCGAGGTGCTGATCCTCTTCGCCATGGTTATCACCGTCGCCCTGACCACTCAATGAACGAACCGTACCTGTCCATTGTTATCCCGGCGCATAACGAAGCAAAACGCCTGCCCGCCACCCTGGAGCAGGTCTTTGCTTTTCTGGCCGCGCAACCCTGGGAGGGGGAGGTCCTGGTGGTGGAAAACGGCAGCCAGGATGAAACGCTGGCCCTGGCGCGCCGTTAC
This sequence comes from Anaerolineales bacterium, assembly GCA_015489255.1. Classification (GTDB taxonomy): domain Bacteria; phylum Chloroflexota; class Anaerolineae; order Anaerolineales; family Villigracilaceae; genus S143-42. The sequence goes on from WGAD01000232.1 coordinate 2,752, forward strand.
CAGGCGCGCTACCCGTCCCTGCGCGTGATGCAGGTGAGCACCCGTGGCAAGGGGCTGGCCGTGCGCGCCGGAATGCTGGCCGCCCGCGGACGTTATCGCTTCATGTGCGATGCCGATCTTTCCATGCCCATTGAGCAAACGCTGCGCTTTTTGCCGCCCGTCCAACCGGCAGAAGCCGCTGTGATCATCGGTTCGCGCGAGGCTGTCGGCGCCCGCCGCTACCACGAACCCGCGCATCGCCACTGGGGCGGACGCCTGATTAACTGGATGGTGCAGCTGCTGGTGCTCCCCGGCATCCGCGATACCCAATGCGGCTTCAAATGCTTTCGCGCCGATGCGGCGGCGGAGATCTTTGCGCGCCAGACCCTGGGCAGCATTGCCTTCGATGTGGAAATCCTCTTTCTGGCGCGGCGGTTCGGGTATGCCATCTACGAAACGCCCATCGACTGGTATTACAACAGCGATAGCCGCATCCGGCTGCTGGAAGACACCCTGACCATGCTCAAGGATTTGTTCCGTATTCGCGCTAATGCGCGCCGAGGCGTGTACGATGCCCCGCTCTCCGCTCCCTAAGCCGCCAGCGCGCCCCAGCCTGCAATGGGAAGAACGCTTTTGGGCGCAAGACCTGCGTTGGGTGGCCGGCTTGGACGAGGCCGGGCGCGGCGCGTTGGCCGGGCCGGTGGCCGTCGGCGCCGTCATCTTGCCGCCGGAAGAAGCCCTGCTGGCGACCCTGGACGGGGTGCGCGATTCCAAGCAGATGACCGCCCGCCAGCGCGCGCACTGGATGCGGCGCATCCAGCAGGCGGCGATCGCTTGGGCGGTTGGTCTGGCTTCCCCGGAGGAGATCGATGCCCGCGGCATCGCCGCAGCGATTCAGTTGGCCGCCAGCCGCGCCCTGCAAGGGTTGTCTCGCCCGCCACAGGCCCTGCTCTGCGATTACGGACTGCGCTCGCCGGCTCCCGATCTGCCGCAGGAGAGCCTGGTGCGCGGCGATGCCCGCAGCCTGAGCATTGCTGCCGCTTCTATCCTGGGCAAGGTGTACCGCGATCGGCTGCTGCAGCAGCTGGCATGGCGTTTCCCGGGGTACGGTCTGGCGCAGCACAAGGGCTATGGCACGCGGGCGCATCGGCTGGCCCTGCAACGCCTGGGGCCAACGCCCATCCACCGCCGCAGCTTTCGCAGCACACCGCCCCGCCCGGCAACCGACGCTTGAGGCCGCGGGCGCTCAGGCCTTGCCGAGCACCATGGCCAGCAACGCCATGCGAATGTACAGGCCATATTCCATTTGGCGGAAATAGGCCGCTCGCGGGTCGTCGTCGAAGTCGGGGCTGATCTCGCCGACGCGCGGCAAGGGGTGCATGACGATCATTTCCTGCCGGGCTGCTTGCATCACCTGCGGCGTGATGACGTAAGCATCTTTCACCTGTTCGTATTCCTGGGGATCTGCAAAGCGTTCCTTCTGCACGCGCGTCACATAAAGCACGTCTGTTTCGGGCAAGACGGCCTCCAGGGTGGTGAATTCGGCCTGGGGCACGCCGCGCGCGGCCACTTCGTCCATCACCTCGCGCGGCATCCGCAGGATCTCGGGCGAAACATAGTTGATCTTCACATCATACAGCGAAAGCAGCCGCGCCAGGGAATGCACGGTGCGGCCGTATTTCAAATCGCCCAGCATGGTCACCGTCAGCCCGTCGATGCGGCCCACGCCCAGTTCTTCGAAAATGGTAAAGGTATCGAGCAGGGCCTGGGTGGGGTGTTCGCCGGCGCCGTCGCCAGCGTTGATGACCGGTTTGCGCGCTGCCCGGGCGGCGATCTCTGCCGAACCGGTTTGCGGGTGGCGCAGGACGATCACGTCGGCGTAGCACTCCAGGGTGCGCACCGTATCGGGCAGGCTTTCACCTTTTGCCACCGAGGAATAGCGTACCTCGTTGATTGGGATGACCGACCCGCCCAGGCGCTCCATGGCCGCGGTGAAGCTGGATGAGGTGCGCGTGGAGGGTTCATAAAACAAATTGGCCAGGATTTTGCCCTTTAGCAAGTCGAAGGTGCCAATGCGCTCGACCATGCCGCGCATCTCGTGTGCCACGCCAAAAATGTATTCCAGGTCGGCGCGGTCGAATTGGCGCACAGAGAGGATGTCTTTACCATACCAGGGGGCGTGTTTGTTTTCGCCAAACGGCAGGTGGGGAGAGGCAGAGGGGGTGGGCATGAGCAACTCCTTTGAACAAAAGAAAAGCGAACAACAAGAAGGGCCGGTTCAGGCCCAGCATTCCAGCGGCTCAAGGTCTGGGTCTTCATCCGCCTCGCGCAGGTTATAGCCGAAACCGGGCGGCGCGGTGACGCGGCCCCGGCGGAAGACTTCGCGGCCCCGCAAGACAACGCGCTGGACGCGCCCGCGGACCGTCCAGCCGGCGAAAGGCGTCCAGCCGCAGCGGGTGTGTTGTTCTGCGGCGCGGATTTCGTAGCGGGCTTCTTCATCCACTTCGATCCAGGTGGCGGGCTGTTCCGGCAGGCGGAAGATGCGGCGCGGATTGGTGTACATGCGGGCGATCAAATCGTCCAGGCTCAAGCGGCCTTCGTGGACGGCGGTCAGCAGGAGGGGGAGCGCCGTTTCCAACCCGGGGAAGCCGGGCGGCGGATTGGCGCTTTCTTTTTCGGCCAGGGTGTGCGGGGCGTGATCGGTGGCAAAACAATCGATCACGTCCAGGTGTTCCCACAGGGCCTGGACATCGCGCTGCGGCGCGAGGCGGGGGCGCACTTCCCAGCGTCCGGCCGGGTCGGAGGCTGGACGATCCGATTCGCTCAGGAAGAGGTGGTGCGG
>WGAD01000233.1 GCA_015489255.1 Anaerolineales bacterium
CTCATACCGTGCAGTTTACCATGAGAAGGAAAGGGGCAAAAGGTCAACGAGAAGAGATCGCCCCCCGTTCACGCATCATTTCCAAGAACACCGCCACGATATGAGGGTCAAAATGCTTGCCGGCCTGCTCGGCAATGTACCGGAGCACTTGATCGCGCGGCCAGGCTTTGCGATAGGGGCGATCGGTCGCCAGGGCGTCGTACACATCGGCCACGGCGAAGATGCGCGCCGCCAGCGGAATATCTTCCCCTTTCAACCCCAGCGGGTATCCGCTACCATCCCATTTTTCGTGATGACTGTAGGGGATATCCAGCGCCGGACGCAAATAGGCGATGCGGCTGAGAAAATGATAGGCAAACTCCGGGTGTTTACGCATGATCTCCCATTCTTCTGGCGTCAGTTTCCCCGGTTTGTGCAAAATGGCGTCCGGCACGCCGATCTTGCCGATGTCGTGCAGCAAGGCGCCGCGCCGAATGTGCATCAATTCTTCGTCCGAAAGGCCCAGCCGCCGCGCCAGGCTGACGGTCAGTTCCGTGACCCGGCGGGTGTGGCCCTCCGTTTCGCGGTCGCGCATTTCCAGCGCCAGCGCCCAGCCTTCGATGGTGGCATCGTAGGCGGCGCGCAGTTCGCTGTTCGATTCCTGCAATTGTTCGAAGAGCAAGAAGTTATCCAGCGCGATCGCCATCTGGCCGGCCATCGCCAGGGCGAACTCGCGCCAATCCACCGACATCTCAGCCGGGCGGCGCAGGCATATTTCCAGCACGCCGTGAAACCTCCCTTTGGAGACCAGCGGCAGCCAGGCCGCTGCCCGTATCTCCTCGGCTGCCAGCCGCGCACGCATCCCATCGTCCAGCTGCACTTCACCCAAGAGCGGCGCAAACAATGGCTGCAAGGTCGCCAAGGTTTTGAAAACGGGCGAATTGGCCCCCAGCCCTGTCAGGTCCATAAAGGCCGGATGGCGATACCCCATACCGGCGTGAAACACAAACTGGTGCAAGGCCTGATCGTAACTCAGCAGGGAAACGATATCAGCCTGGAGCATACGCCGGGTTTCTTTGACGATCACTTCCAGCGCCACGTCCAGGTCTACGCTGGTGGTGATGGCGATATCTACGGCGTGGAGGGCTTGCAATTGCTCCATACGATACGTCTGCGCCTGCATCAAGTCGTGGTTGCGCAAGGTGACCGCCATCTGAGAAGCGATGGATTCGATCATCTGGCGTTCATGCTCGGCCAACGTGCGCCGCCCCGGCCAGAAAAGAGAGAGAACCCCCCGCACCTGGCGGCCAGACATCACCGGCGCAAACAACGTCGTCCGCACGCCCTCTGCGGTTTCTTCCACCTGCCACAAAACGCTGCGCCGGGCAACCGCCCGCGAGCGCGAGACAGTTTCTTCTTCCGGTCGGTATGGCGTCGTTTCCATTCGGGCGGTTTCTTCTTTTTGCGCTGCCCGCACGGAGAAGACCGGCCTGAAAACCTGCTGCCGCACATCCAGTTCGCAGAACATCATGGTATCGCAGGAGAAGATCCGGTGAATCGCATCATACACCACCCGGTAAATTTCTTCTGCGTTTTGGCAGGCAGCCAGGGCATGCGCCATCTCCACCAGCCATGTCCAGTGCTGCGCTTGCCGCTGGCTTTGTTGCAAGTATTCGCTGTTGGCAATTTCGGCGGCGACGATGCCCGCCACCGTATCGAGCAATTCCTTCTCCCTGGCAGAGAGAACACGATCGCCCCCCAGCCAGAACTGCAACGCACCACGGCCAAAGCTGCGCTCCGGCTGGCCGAACAACAGGCAAACCAATTTCGTCCCTTCCGCGGGCAAAGCCGCTTCGGGCCAGTCGCGGGCGGGCAACAGGTCGGTGGGTTGCACCAAAGAGAGCACCTCTTGACGGCAGCGGCCACAATCGTCTACCAAGGGGCAGGCTGGCGGATCGGTTTGCAGCTGCACCTTCTCACCATCCAGGCCGGCAACCAGCCGCATGGTCTCCGTTTCGGCATCCCAGCGCCAGAGGAGCGTAGGCCGCGCATCTGGCAGCAGGTCATGCACGGTTTCTAGCAAGAGGCGATACAGCGTAGGCAGGTCGGCGGCCTCCGCCAGCAGGCGCCCCAGGTCGTTGATCGATGCCATGCGGCGGGCATACGCCTGGGTTTCTTCCAGGAGACGGGTGCGGGTCAGGGCGTTTCCCAGCATTTCGGCGGTCATTTGCAGCATGGCCCGCTCTTGCTGAGAAAAAGGCCTGCGGCGCAGTAAAGAGAAAACGCCCACCACTTGTTTGCCATCCAGCAAGGGAAGCACCGCCAGAGAATCGCCATCGAGCAAGTTGCTGGCACGGTAGGGCAGGCGCGGGTCGTCGCTCTGAATATCGTTGATGAACTCATCCTGCCCGGTGCGGAACACCCGCCCTCCCACGCTGGCATCCATCGGCAGGCGCATGGGTGTGTTCTGCTGCCAATCCTGGCCGCTGCCGTGGCGCGCCTGCAAGAAACGGTCATCGGGCGTGGGTGTGAAAACCACCGCCACTTGCAAGCGGAACATATCCACCATCTTGCTCAAAGACAAAGCCAGGATTTCATCCCGCGAGACATTGGCACGGATGCTGCCCGCCATCTTCACCAAAATCTCCGATTGGCGCAGGCGTTCTTGCAAGGCGGACAGCGTGCGCACCCGCTCGATGACCAGCGTCGCCGTCTGGGCAAAGGCTTCCAGCATCGCCAGGTCGTGTTCTCCAAAGGCCTGCGGATCGCTGACGTTATCCAGCGAGATGGCGCCAATGACCTCGCCATCGTTGATCAACGGGACAGCAATGCCGCTTTGCACGCGGTTGACTTCTTCCAGCGCGCCGCCAAAAGGCAGCGGATAGGCCGACGGCGCATCGTGCGCCAGCACCGGACGTTTCTGGCGGACGGCCTCGCCGAGAAACCCCTCGCGCTCCGAAAACTTGTGCTTCGCCAGGCCTGTCTCTTATACACATCTCCGAG
>WGAD01000234.1 GCA_015489255.1 Anaerolineales bacterium
ACGGAAAAACGTGACCAATGGTTCGGCTGCAAGCGGGGCAATTTCTACTACATTGACATTCGCTGGTGGCAGGTTTTCGCCTTTGTATGACCTTCTGGTGAAACTGAAACGACCTTTTTTCCCGGTTCGAATTAAATTTTTCTTGTTAGGCTCATACATACCGTTATCTCCAAGAACAAATTGCATGGGTCTCGCGCCATGCAGGTTGCCGCGCAACCCCTCGTTTTGCGGGCTGCGGTCCGGTTGTGCTGGCTGGAGGGGGCTCACTATCTGCGCTGTGTTCAATTGTAGAGATTGAGTGCGGGTTTTGTCAACCAGAAATTTTTGGGGCCAGTGAGAAGCGTGTCCTGGTGGGGAGATGGCACACTGTTTTGTGACGGCATGCCTTCTTGGAGAAAAAACGCCGCTGGCTTCTCAAAACCCAGGACATAAACGAAACGCCCCAAGCCAGGGCTTGAGGCGTAAACAAGGCTCCTCGGGCAGGACTCGAACCTGCAACCTAGCGGTTAACAGCCGCCCGCTCTGCCGATTGAGCTACCGAGGAATGCGGTCGGTATTATACGGGTAAGCCGTCGGACTGTCAAGAAAAACGGTAAAATTGGAAAAACTTTTCGGGAGGTTCCGCATGAAGACCTTTGTCGCCGCCATCGACCAGGGCACGACCAGCACCCGTTGCCTTCTCTTCAATCAACGTGGAGAAGTGGTGTCCCTGGCGCAAAAAGAACATCGCCAGATCTACCCTCAGCCGGGGTGGGTGGAACACGATCCGCTGGAGATTTTGGACAACACCCAACAGGTGATCCGGCAGGCGTTGGCCGCAGCGGGCGTAGGCCGTGAATCGCTGGCGGCGGTGGGCATCACCAACCAGCGAGAAACGACCGTGGTGTGGGAGAAAACCACCGGACGCCCGCTCTATAACGCCATTGTCTGGCAGGATACGCGCACGGAGGCCCTTTGCCGCCAGCTGGCTGCAGAGGGCGGGCAAGATCGTTTCCGGGCACAGACAGGGCTGCCCCTGGCAACGTATTTCTCCGGGCCCAAGATCCGCTGGCTGCTAGACCATCTGCCCGATGTTCGCCAGAAAGCGGAACACGGCGAGGTGCTTTTTGGTAATATGGACACCTGGCTGCTGTGGAACCTGAGCGGCGGTCCACAGGGCGGCGTCCACGTGACGGATGTGACCAACGCCTCCCGCACGCTTTTGATGAATTTGCACACACTGGATTGGGACGACGAGCTGCTGGCGGCCAACGGGGTGCCGCGTGCCATGTTGCCCGTCATCCGACCTTCTTCCGGGGTCTATGCCGAGGGACGGGGCGCGCTGGCAGGCGTCCCGCTGGCAGGCGACCTGGGCGATCAGCAGGCCGCGCTCTTTGGTCAGACGTGCTTTTCCCCCGGCGAAGCCAAAAACACGTATGGAACCGGTTGCTTCATGCTGCTCAACACAGGAACGACGCCGGTTGTCTCACAGGCCGGGCTGTTGACCACGGTCGCCTATCAGTTGGAAGGCGAACCGCCGGTGTATGCGCTGGAGGGGTCAATTGCCATCGCTGGCGCGCTGGTGCAATGGCTGCGCGACAACCTCGGGCTGATTGAAACTTCCGCCGACGTTGAGGCCCTGGCGCGCACAGTGGAAGATAATGGCGATGTTTACTTTGTGCCGGCCTTTAGCGGCCTGTATGCCCCTTACTGGCGCAGTGATGCCCGTGGTGTGATCGCCGGTCTAACCCGCTATGCGAACAAAGGCCACCTGGCTCGCGCCGCCCTGGAAGCCACCGCCTACCAGACCCGTGAAGTTCTGGAGGCCATGGAAGCGGACAGCGGCGTGCGCCTGCAGGCGCTCAAAGTGGACGGCGGGATGGTGGTCAACGACCTGCTGATGCAGTTCCAGGCCGATATGCTGGATGTGCCGGTCATCCGCCCACAGGTGACGGAGACCACTGCGCTGGGCGCGGCCTACGCTGCCGGTCTGGCCGTTGGTTACTGGCGGAGCCTGGATGAGTTACAAACCAACTGGGCCGAAGACCGTCGTTGGCAGCCGCAAATGACAGCTAAGCAGCGCGCCTTGCTCTTCTCACGGTGGAAGAAAGCCGTCACGCGTACATTTGGCTGGATAGAATGAACTTGTTGACGCACCTCGCAAAGGGGGGGAGCAGCGCTGGAAACGGATGGACGGTTTGCCGCCCGCAGCCACAGTACACCGGGGAAAACGCTGCGTTTTTCGTTCCCCCGGGTGACAAGCGGGACGCTCTGCATTTGCTGCTTTCTGCATCCTTGGCCTGCATCCACGGCGGATCGAGGGCGCTACCTTCTCGCCGTGTTACGGTACAATCAGATTGGAGGAACGACCGATGAGGCGAGAAGGTATTTTGCAACGATTGGAAGCCTCCCCTCAGGTAGATGTGCTCATTCTGGGCGGAGGCATCAACGGCATTGGCGCATTTCGCGACCTGGCGCTGAACGGTGTGCGCGTTGTGCTGATAGACCGCGCCGATTTCATGGCCGGCGCCTCGGCGGCTTCTTCGCACATGGCGCACGGCGGCATCCGCTACCTGGAAAACGGCGAATTCCGCCTGGTGCGCGAAGCTGTCCGCGAGCGCAACCGGCTGATCGCCCTGGCCCCGCACCTGGTGCGTCCTTTGCCGACGGCCATCCCGATCTTCAAAATCTTTAGCGGAATACTGAATGCGCCACTCAAATTTTTCAACCTGCTGGATCGGCCGGCTGAACGCGGCGCCCTGGTGATTAAACTGGGCCTGCTGCTCTACGATGCCTACACCGGGCGGCGCGGACGCGCGGTGCCGCGGCACCGCTTCCTGGGGCGGCGCGCCGCACGCAAACATTGGCCGCACCTGCACCCAGAGGTTCGCTTTGTTGCCACCTATTACGATGGCCTCATTCGTGAACCGGAACGCTTCGGCCAGGAACTCATCGCCCAGGCCGAAGCAGCCAACCCGGAAGCCTGGGCCCTGAATTACGTTCGCCTGTTGCGAATAGAAGAAGGCAAAGTGTACCTGCGCGATGAGGAGGCCAACCACACTTTTCACCTGCGCCCGCAAGTGATCTTGAACGCCGCCGGCCCCTGGATCGATGCGGTCAACCGTCAACTGGGGCTGGAAACACGCTACATTGGCGGCACAAAAGGTTCCCACCTGGTGCTCGATCACCCGGAGTTGCTGGCTGCCGTCGGCGGGCATGAGTTTTTCTTTGAAAACGACGATGGCCGCATTGTGCTGGCGCTGCCCTGGTTCGATCGCGTGATCGTGGGCACCTCTGATCTGCCCATTGACGATCCGGATGCAGCCCGATGCACCGAGGAGGAAGTGGAGTACTTTCTGGGCATGTTGCGGCGCATCTTCCCCGATATCCGGGTTGGGCGTGAACACATCGTTTTCCGCTATTCGGGCGTGCGGCCGCTGGCGTATCAAGAAGCAAAGACAACCGGCCAGATCACGCGCGATCACAGCATTCGAGAGAATCGTCTGGGTGAGATGACGGTGTATTCGCTGGTCGGCGGGAAATGGACCTCCTTCCGCGCTTTTTCCGCCCAGGTGACCGATCGCGTCCTGGCCGATTTGGGGCGCAAGCGCCAGGCATCCACGGAAACCCTACCCGTCGGAGGCGGCTGCAACTACCCGCAAGATGCAGCACAGCGCGCTTGCTTCCTGGCGCAAGTGCACGAGCTCAGCGGCTTGCCGTTAGAACGCCTGGAGACGCTTTTTGAGCGCTATGGCACAGCCGTGCTTCCGTTGGCTTTATCTCTTGCAGATGGCGAAGACCCCTTGTCCACCTTGCCCGCTTTCTCGCGGCAGGAGATCGCCTGGCTGGTGCAACGCGAAAAGGTCGTCCACCTGGACGATTTCGTCTTAAGGCGCTCATCCCTGGCAATGCGCGGATTGTTGACGCGGGCTGCCGTGGCCGAACTGGCGGAAACGGTGGGCGATGCCTTGCGCTGGCATGCTCCCCGACGCCAGGCCGAGGCCGGGCGCCTGATTGAATTGTTACAGCAACGACATGGAGTGACGTGGTGAATTGTTCTGTTGTCATTCCGGTTTATCGTAGCGCAGCCATTTTGCCTACTTTGCTGGAAAGACTGGCGGCCACCCTGCCGCAATGGTGCGAGGATTTTGAGGTGATTCTGGTCAACGATGGCAGCCCCGATGACAGCTGGCAAGTGATCGAAGATTTGCTGCCTCGGTATCCCTTTCTTGTTGCCGTCAACTTGATGCGCAACTATGGACAACACAACGCCTTGTTGCAAGGGATTCGGCAAGCGCAGTATGACACCATCGTTACAATGGATGATGACATGCAGCATCCGCCGGAAGAGATAGGGCGTTTATTGTCCGTTTTGCAAGAGGGATACGACGTCGTCTATGGGCTGCCGCGAGAAGACCGGCATTCCTGGTGGCGGCGTTGGACTTCGCGCGCGGCCAAAGCGATCATGGCGCGCACGCTGGGCGTTCCCAACGTGCGCCACATCAGCGCTTTTCGAGCTTTCCGCACCAGCTTGCGGCGGGCTTTTGCTGGTTATGAGAGCGCCTTCGTTTCGATTGATGTGCTGCTGACCTGGGGGACGACCCGTTTCGGGCATGTGTATGTGCGGCACAACGAACGGCAGGAGGGCGAGTCGAATTACAATTTTCGCAAATTGTTACGGCATACCTTCAACATGGTGACTGGATTCAGCACCTTGCCCCTGCAAATGGCCTCCGCCCTGGGTTTTCTCCTGACCTTATTCGGGCTTTCCATTCTGGTGTATGTGCTGGGGCGTTATCTGCTCTATGGCAGCCCGGTCCCTGGATTTTCCTTCTTGTCGTCCATTATTTCTATTTTCTCCGGAGCGCAGTTATTTGTCATGGGGATTTTTGGCGAATATATGGCGCGCATGTATTTTCGTACCCTGGGACGTCCGTCGAGCGTGGTGCGAGAGGTGCGGAAGCAAGATGACGTTTAACGTGCGCCTTTCAACGTTAGACAGCGACCGTTTCGGCGTGGTTAGCGCCCGGGCGGAGGGAGTGCGAGCGGAAGATCTGCCGGCCCTACTGGCCTTTTGTGATGCCCACAAGGTGGAGTTTTTGATTGCACGTTGCCCGGCGGAAGATTTGCAGGCCGTCCATGCGCTCGAAGAGCAGAGTTTTTTGCTGATGGATACCCTGGTGTGGTATGAACGTGGGCTGACGGCTGACGATCGGCAGCGGGACCCGAACATTCGCCTGGCGGATGCCCGTGACGTCGCGCTGCTGCGCGAACTGGCTCGAGAAGCCTTTGCTGGCTATCGTGGGCATTATCATGCGGACCCACGTCTGCCTGTGGCCGTTTGCGATGCCTTGTATGTGGATTGGGCAGTGCGTTCACTACAGCCTCCGGTGGCGGATGGGATGTTGATAGCTGAATGGCACGGTGAACTGGTGGGGTTTGCTGCGCTGAAACAAATCGACTCAGAGACGGTGGATTTGCGTTTGTATGGCGTCTCGCCAGGCAACCAGGGAAAAGGCTGGGGAGGCCGCCTTGTGCGTGGCGCTTGCAACTGGGCTGTGCGCCGCGGCGCACAACGGCTGGTGACCAGCACACAGATTGTGAACTGGCGTTCACAGCGCGTCTGGATGCGGCAAGGCTTTCGCATTTGGACGGCAGAATATACGTTTCATAAATGGTTCGACGAGGTTGAAAAATGAAAATACCATTCAATCGCCCGGTGGCTGTGGGCCCAGAATTTGCCTACATGCAGCAGGCATTGCAAACTGGCAAGATCTCTGGAGATGGCATGTTTACCCAACGCTGCCACTCCCTGCTGGAAGAGGAGCTGGGGGTTCCCCGGGCGCTGTTGACGAGCTCTTGCACGCACGCCCTGGAAATGAGCGCCATTTTATTGGACATTCAGCCTGGCGATGAAGTAATTATCCCTTCATTCACGTTTGTCTCCACGGTCAACGCTTTTGTGCTGCGCGGTGCGCGCCCGGTGTTCATTGATGTACGCCCGGATACGCTCAATCTGGATGAAAACTTGCTGGCTGAAAAAATCACCCCGCGCACACGAGCGATTGTGCCGGTGCACTATGCCGGAATTGCCTGCGAAATGGATGCTATTATGGAAATTGCTGCGGCGCACGGTGTCGCCGTGGTGGAAGATAACGCGCACGGTTTGTTTGGCCGTTACAAAGGGCGTTACCTGGGCACTTTTGGCGTCATGGCGACCCAAAGTTTTCATGAAACGAAGAATTTTATGATGGGCGAAGGCGGCGCCTTGCTTATTAATGACCCCGCGCTGATAGAGCGGGCCGAGATCGTCCGCGAGAAGGGAACCAATCGTGCCCGGTTTTTTCGCGGGCAGGTCGATAAATATACCTGGGTGGATATTGGCTCGTCGTATTTGCCATCGGACATGCTGGCTGCTTTTTTGCTGGCGCAGCTAGAGGCGCGGGAACGCATTCAGCAACACCGGCAACGCATCTGGCTGCGGTATCATGAGCAACTGCGCGCTTGGGCCGAGAAAAATGATGTGCGGCAGCCGCACATTCCGCCAGAGGTTGAACCGGCCTGGCATTTGTATTATTTGTTGTTACCCAGCCTGGATGCACGGCAGCGGTTTATTGCGCACATGGCCGCGCACGATATTAAAACGGTCTTTCATTACCTGCCGCTGCATCTTTCAGATATGGGGCGGCGGTTTGGCGGCCAGGTAGGAGATTGTCCGGTGACGGAAGACGTGAGCGATCGCCTGGTCCGTTTGCCCCTGTACAACGATCTGGACGAGGCAGCGTTACAAATAATTTTGAATGCAGTGGAGGCTTTTTCCGTATGATGAAACACGTACTGGTGACGGGAGGCGCCGGATTTATTGGCTCCAATTTTGTTCGTTATTTGCTGCGCGTTGAACCCGATGTGCAGATCATTAATTTGGACGCGCTCACATACGCGGGCAGCCTGGAAAATTTGCAGGGTTTGCCCCATGAGAGGCACGTCTTCGTGCATGGCAACATTACCGATCGCACCCTGGTGACCGAACTGTTTGAGAAGTATCAGATCGATACCGTGGTGCACTTTGCGGCAGAATCTCATGTCGATCGTTCTATTCTGGGGCCGGCGCCTTTCATCGAAACGAACATCGTCGGTACGTTTACTTTGCTGGATGTCGCCCGCGAGAAATGGGCTGGCCGTCAAGACGTGCGTTTTCACCATGTATCCACGGATGAAGTATATGGTACGCTGGCGCCTGATGCCCCGCCATTTTCGGAGACCACACCCTACGATCCCCGCTCGCCCTATTCAGCCAGCAAGGCTTCCAGCGATCATCTGGTACGGGCCTATTGGCATACCTACGGCTTGCCTGTTAGTCTGACGAATTGCTCCAACAATTACGGCCCCTATCAGTTCCCCGAGAAGTTGATTCCATTAATGATTCTGAACGCCTTGCAAGGCAGACCCTTGCCGGTGTATGGCGATGGACAACAGATCCGCGACTGGTTGTATGTAGAAGACCACTGCGAAGGGATTTATCGTGTCTTGCGATCTGGACAGGAAGGGGAGACCTATAACATCGGCGGCGGCAATCAGCCCACCAACCTGGAAATCGTCCAGCGAATCTGCGCCCTGCTGGATGAACTGGCGCCTGCGGGCGCGCCGCACGACCGATTGATTACCTTCGTGCAAGACCGTCCCGGTCACGACCGGCGTTACGCCATGGACACGCGCAAAATGCAAACCGAACTGGGCTGGCAACCGCACGAATCGCTGGAAAGCGGCTTGCGGCGCACGGTGCAATGGTATCTGGAGCACTTGGATTGGGTCGCTGCGGTGACTCGCAAGAGCGATTTTAAAGACTGGCTAACAGCAAATTATGATCAAAGGGAGCGAAAACAGCAATGAAAGGCATCATCCTGGCTGGTGGACGCGGCACGCGCCTGTATCCATTGACGTTGGGCGTTAGCAAACAATTGCTGCCCGTGTACGACAAACCGATGATCTATTACCCGTTATCTATGTTGATGCTGGCGGGTATTCGTGATGTGCTGATCATTAGCGATCCGCTTAACCTGCCGCAGTTCCAGCGCTTGCTAAGAGATGGATCGCAGTGGGGGGTGCGCTTTTCCTACGCCGAGCAGGCTGCCCCGCGCGGGTTGGCGGAAGCGTTTATCATCGGGCGCGATTTTGTCGGACAAGACCCAGTGAGCCTGATTTTGGGCGATAATATCTTCTTCGGCACCGGGTTGCGAGGCCTCCTTCGGGCGGCGGCACAACTGGATACGGGCGCACTGATTTTCGCCTATCCCGTGCGCGATCCGGAACGTTATGGTGTGGTCGAATTCGACGAAAACTGGCAGGCGGTCAGCCTGGAAGAGAAACCGGCCCGGCCCCGCTCGCATTATGCCGTGCCCGGCCTGTATTTTTACGACAACCGCGTGCTCGAGATGGCGGCCAACTTGCAACCTTCGGCGCGCGGTGAGCTAGAGATCACGGATATTAATCGCTTGTATCTGGAAAGGGGCGAATTGCGCGTGCAACCGCTGGGGCGCGGCGTGGCCTGGCTGGATGCCGGCACACATGAAACTCTTTTGCAGGCCGCTAATTTTGTGCAGGCGGTGGAGGAACGGCAAGGGTTGATGATCAGTTGCCCGGAAGAGGTGGCGTATCGGATGGGGTTTATTGACCGCGAACAATTGCTGCGCCTGGCCTCGGCTTTCGCGCACAACGAGTATGGCGCTTATTTGCAATCCCTGGCTGAGGAAGCGGTATGAATCTCTATCTCTTGCAGCAGCAAATGTGGCCAGGCCTGGGGTTTGATCTGTTCTTCGGGCTGACGATCCTGGGAGGGGGCTGGCTGCTGGCGCGCAGTGCCTTTCGTTTGCGACCAGCCGAGCGTTTTGCAGTTGGCCTGGGCCTGGGGTTGTTGCTGGATGTCTTTTTTATCAATTTACTGGGACGCATTTTGCCGGTGGCTCAGGTTTTTTTGCTGGCCCCGACTTTGGTAGGGGCCGTAGGCTTGTGGGCTGCGCGCCAGCGAGGCTGGAGGCGCGTGCCCTCAGTGGAATGGCAGGCGGCAGCCTGGCAGGCTGTTGCCATCGGTGGATTGACGGTCGTCTTCTGGGGGATGCAGCGGGGTATGTACATTCAAGATGACTATTTTCACTTGCCTTTGCTTTCTACCCTGGCCGCTGGCAATTTCCCGCTGCAGTTTCATCTTAACGCCGATATCCGGTTAGATTATCATTACGCCCTGCACCTTTTGGCTGGCGGACTGGTTCGTTGGGGAGGAATGACGGTCTGGGGCGCCTGGGATGGTGTGCGTTCGCTGGTGATTGCGCTGACGCTGGTGTTAGGTTGGTTGTGGGGCAAACGGATCACCCGGCGTAGCGCTGGCGGTTGGATGCTGGCTTTTCTGTTGGCCTTTGGCAGCGGCACGCGCTGGTTGTTGTTGCTTGTGCCTGCTGGCATTGTCCAGCGCATGGGTGCTGGGTTGACCCTCTGGGGCTCCTCGGCGGCGACCGGCCCGGATTTGTTAACCAACCTGACCCGTCCCTGGGCCATCGGAGGCATGAGTCCACTGGACGTTCCTTTTGCTTTCGTTAATGGGTTCTGGTACCCTGTCACCATGGCATGGGGCGGCTCTAGCTCGCTGGTTATCATGACTTTGTTGCTGCTTTTGCTGGTCTATCCGCGCCGTCCGTTGAATGCAGCGCAGACGGTGATTTGGGTGGCGCTTCTGGCTGTGTATGCGCTGGTGGCGGAATATCAGTTTGTTTTCTTGCTGACCGGCATGGGCGTCATCTGGGTGCTCTGGGGGTGGCGTTATCGTCAGCGGGGCGAGACCCATTTACGCGTTCTGTTGCGGCAATGGGCAGCTCTGGCGGCGGCCTCGCTGCTGATGGCTGGCGTGCAAGGCGGCGTGCTCAGCGGGTTGTTGCGCGGGGTGTTATCTCCCGCTGCGGGAGAGGCCGGTTTTGGTTATGCCGGTTTTTCCGTGCGCTGGCCGCCGGCCCTGGTTTCTGGACATTTGGGCCCGCTTATGCTCAACGACCCCTGGCAGGTCTTGCTGGCGGCCTTTGAGATTGGGCCGGTGTTATGGCTGGTCCCTTTCCTGCTGGCCTTGACCTGGCGTTGGTTGCAGCGGTCGGAACGCGCGCATTTGGAAGCCGCGCTGGTGTTGGGGGCATCCATTGGGTTCATCTTGCCTTTGTTCTTGCGCTATGGTATGGAACGCGACCAAGCGCGGTTGTTTTCAGCGCTGTTCGTTGTGTCGTTGCCCCTGGCGGCGCCGCGCTTGTGGTTGTTGGTGGAACGGCGCAAAGGTCACCTGCACCATTTGTTTTGGGCGGGCTATGGAATGACGGTGTTTGCCGGTCTGGTTTTGTTTGCGCTGCAGCTGCTTTCTGCCAAAACACCGTTGTTGAGTGAATTTATCACCTCGGCAGATGCTCGCCTGGCACGTCAGGTGTGGAACCAGCTGCCCCCCGATGCACTGGTGTTGGACCGTCTGCCGCCGCGCGGTGTAACCGTCACCGGAAGGCTGACGCGCTCCAGCGTGACGACTTATCGAACGTTGCCGGAGTGGGAATCTTTGATGGCGGATCTCGATCCGTATCGAGCGGCGGCGCAGGGCTTTGATTTTATTTATATGGATGGCAAGTGGTGGAACGATTTGAATGCCCGGCGTGCTCGTTTCGAGGTAGATTGTGTCCGTTGGCTTTATGCACCGGACGATCTCTTTGCCGTTCAATCACGCTGGCTGCTCGATGTGAGGGAGTGTCGATAGCATGGATTTGTTCACTTTGGTTTTGCTGCGTCATGGAGAGTCGGAGGGAAATGCGCGCCAGATCTATCAGGGGCAGGCCGATTTCCCGTTGACAGAGCGCGGACGAGCGCAGGCGCGGGCGCTGGCCGCTCGTTGGCGTGCGGAGCGCCGGCAATTCGAGGCCGTATTGACCAGCCCGTTGCGCCGCGCCCGCGAGACGGCGGAGATCGTCGCTGCGGCCCTGGGACTGGAAATAGAACTGGACCCGTTGTTGATGGAGCGGGATAACGGCTCCCGGCGGGGGCGGACCGCGGCAGACCCGGATTGGGTGCCGACGGAAGCCTTGCCGCGCAGCCCTTTTCGCACGGTTTTCCCCAACGCCGAAAGCGATTGGCAGTTGTACTTGCGCGCGGGTCAGGTTCTTCACCACTTGTTGCAACGTCCGCCCGGGCGCTACCTGCTTGTTTCTCACGGCGGGTTGCTCAACCATTTGGTGTTGGCCATCCTGGGGCTGACGCCGCGCGGCACTTCCGGGCCGCGCTTTCGCTTTGGCAACACCGGCTTTTATGAGTTTACCTATTCGCCAGAACGGCATTCCTGGTATGTGCAAGCCAGCGATACAGGGCATTTGCAATCAGCGAAAGGCGGCTGCCATGACTGAATTGCGCGTGCTTTCGTTTGGCGCCGGCGCCATTGGGACGTACATCGGCGGTTCGCTGGCTCTTGCTGGGCATCGGGTGAGCTTTGTAGAACGCCCACCGGTGGCGGCGGCGTTGCGAAAGCGCGGCCTGATGCTGGACCTGGGGCGCGATCCGCGCCGCGGCGCGGCAGGACGCCTGCACCTGTCCCCCGATCGGGTGGGGGTGTACGATGACCTGTCTGCCGCGCTGGCTGCTGGACCCTACGATGTAGCCCTGTTTGCGCTAAAATCCTACGATACCCGTCCGGCGTTGGAAGCCATGCGTCCCTGGCTGGAGGCCATGCCGCCCGTGCTTTGCTTGCAAAACGGGGTAGATAACGAGCCGCTGATCGCGGATTTCCTGGGCCAGGAACGGGTGATTTATGGCACGGTGACCTCGGCGGTGGGGCGGCTTTCGGCTGGCGAGGTGGTTCTTGAAAAATTGCGCGGCATGGGGGTGGCTGCCGGGCATCCGCTTTCCGAGACCCTGGCAGAGGCGTGCGACCAGGCCTTGCTCAACGCCCGCTTGTATCCCGTGGCGGCGGATATGAAGTGGTCGAAAATGTTGACCAACCTGGTAGGAAATGCCACCTCGGCCATTTTGGACATGCCTCCCGGGGAGATTTTCCGCCATCCCGGGTTGTATCGCCTGGAAATGGCCCAGTTGCGCGAATGCCT
>WGAD01000235.1 GCA_015489255.1 Anaerolineales bacterium
CCGAGGAGGGCTTCGCTCTGATCGACCGCCTGGCCGAGTTCGGCAGCCCCATCCTGATCTTCACCGGCGGCGACCCGATGATGCGCCGCGACCTCTTCGACCTGATCGCCTATGCCAACGAAAAGGGCTTGCGCTGCTCGCTCACGCCGACTGCCACCGCCCTGCCGACGCTGGAGCGCCTGCAAAAGGCCCGCCAGGCCGGCATCCGCCGGGTGGCCCTTTCACTGGACGCCCCGCGCCCGGACGTTCACGATGACTTCCGCAAGGTGAAAGGCTCCTGGCAGCGGACGATGGACATTTTGCACCGCGCCCAGGAAGCCGGGCTGAGCGTGCAGGTGAACACCACGGTGGCCAAGCACAACGTGGACATTCTGCACGAGATGGTGCCCTTCCTGGAAGAAGTCGGCGCGGTGCAGTGGTCGGTTTTCTTCCTCGTCCCCACCGGGCGGGCGATGGCGGCGCAGATCATCACACCGGAACAGCACGAGCAGGTCTTCAACTGGCTGTACGACCTGTCCAAAACCGCACCCTTCGACATCAAAGGCACCGCCGCGCCGATGTATCGCCGGGTGGCGATTGAGCGCAAAAAGGCCGAACTGGGCACGGATGAGGTCACCTTCCAGGGCGCGGGCTTCCAGTACGCCGACGGGCTGAACCGTCCGCGCAAGGGCGTCAACGATGGCAACGGCTTTCTCTTCATCTCACACCTGGGCGAGATCCAGCCCTCGGGCTTCCTGCCGGTCACGGCGGGGAACGTCCGCACCGATGACGTGGTAGAGGTGTACCGCAATCACAAGGTCTTCAAAGACCTGCGCGACTACGAAAAACTGAAAGGCCCCTGCCGCACTTGCAAGTACCGCGACGTGTGCGGCGGTCAGCGCGGACGGGCCTACGGCCTGACCGGCGATTACATGGCCTCCGATCCGGCCTGCATCCTGGTTTGGGAGGCCATTCAAAACGGCGAGTATGAGATTCCCTGGAGAAAGGACGCCAAACCGACATGGGCATGACGACAGAACCCCGCTTTTTGCAAGCCTGCCGCCGTCAGCCGGTGGACGCCACGCCGGTCTGGTTCATGCGCCAGGCCGGGCGCTACATGGCCGAATACCGCGCCATCCGCGAGAAATACAGCCTGCTGGAGATCGTCCGCCAACCCGAACTGGCCGCCGAAGTGACCCTCCAGCCCGTCCGCGCCTTCGACGTGGACGCCGCCATCCTCTTCGCCGACATCCTGCTGCCGCTGCAGCCGCTGGGGATAGACTTTGGCTTTTACAAGGGCGAGGGTCCGCGCATCCACAACCCGGTGCGCAGCTGGGACGACGTAGCGCGGCTGCGGCCGCTCGTGCCGGAAGAGAGCCTCGCGCATGTGCTGGAAGCCATCCGCCTCGTCCGCGCCGAGCTGGACGGGAAAAAGCCGCTCATCGGCTTCACCGGCGCGCCCTTCACCGTGGCTTCCTACGCCATCGAAGGCGGTCCGTCCAAAACCTACAAGACCACCAAGCTGATGATGTACGCCGCGCCCGACCTGTGGCACGCCTTCATGGAAAAACTTTCCGATGCGCTGGCGGCCTACATTCGAGCGCAGATCCGCGCCGGCGCACAGGCCGCCCAGATGTTCGATTCCTGGGTGGGGGCGCTCAGTCCGCAGGATTACGCCGAGTTCGTGCTGCCGTATTCGCGCAAGGTGTTGCAGGCCGCGCAGGCCGAGGGCGTGCCGGTCATTCACTTCGGCACGGGGACGGCGACCCTGCTCCCGTTGATGCGCGAAGCCGGTGGCGATGTCATCGGGCTGGATTGGCGCGTCCCGCTGGACGAGGGCTGGCGCACGGTGGGCTACGACCGCGCCGTGCAGGGCAACCTCGATCCGGTGGCGCTTTTCGCCCCGCTGGACGTGCTGCGCGAGAAAGTCCACGACGTGCTGCGCCGGGCCGGGGGGCGCCCGGGGCACATCTTCAACCTGGGACACGGCATCTTGCAGCACACCCCGCCGGAGCGCGTCCAGGCGGTGGTGGAATTTGTGAGAACATACAGCGTACAGAATACGTGAGTACATCGTACGTTGTACGCTGTGCGTTGTACGTTGTACGTTGTACGTTGTACTTTCC